>JACDGI010000896.1 GCA_013821665.1 Anaerolineae bacterium | reverse complement strand
GATGAACTCAACGCGCGTTCACCCGTCCAACAGCACTTCACAATGGGGCTTAGTGCCTCGCGCCTTATATATACCGCGCCACAGCCACAAATCGTTGATCTCGCAACCCGTGCCGATTTGATGTATATCACCAACGCGCAAGGTGAACGCCAGAGTATGAATATTTCGGTCATCCGACCGCTTCAAGTCCTCAAGCAGAGTGACTCCTACACCGTCACCAGTTTGATGACCGATGCCACCGCCGGTCAGCTACGGGCGGCTCCCGCTTCCTATCCCGATTGGATGCTCAAACTCTATCTGGAGATACCGCCTTCAATCAGCGATAACACCCGCCGCCTCGCGCAGCAAATAGTGACCGATGCCAAAGCCACTACGCCCTACGATAAAGCCAAAGCCGTCGAAAGCTGGCTGCGAAGCAACATCGCTTATAACGAAGCCATCCCCCAACCGCCCACAGATCGTGATCCGGTCGAGTGGGTTCTCTTCGACATCAAGCAGGGTTATTGCAACTACTATGCCTCTGCGATGGTACTCATGCTGCGGACGCTCGGCATCCCCGCGCGTATGGCTGCCGGTTTCGCGCAGGGTACATGGGATGAGACACAAGCCGCGTACTCGGTCAAGGAAAAAGATGCTCACACATGGGTCGAAGTCTACTTCCCCGGCTATGGTTGGATCGAATTTGAACCCACCGCTGCTCAGGCACCTTTGAATCGTCAGGATGATACGCCGCAGCCCAACCTTCCCACACCGACACCGGCTGCCACCTCCACACCAACCATTACACCCACGCCATCGCCCTCACCCAGCGCGACAACCAATTCAACCACACCGCAGGCTCAGGCTGCGCCTCAGTTGCCGACCTTCACACCCACACCGTCACCAACCGCCACGCCGGTCATCGTACCGACTCAGCAGCCATCCTTAACACCGCAGCCGCCCGGTTTCCTCTCGCTGCTCTTAGGTGCGCTTGGCATTGCCCTCGTTGGCTTGGTGATTATCTTGTTGTTGGTCATCGTCGGTACATTTATTTACTGGTGGTGGGAATGGCGTGGGATGCGTGGCCTCAGCCCCATCACACGCGCCTACTCGCGTCTCGAACGCTACATCGGTCTGATCGGTGTACGCTTTGGCGGTCAGCAAACCCCTGATGAACGCGGTCAGCAAATGGCGACTCGCCTACCCAAAGCCGAAGCACCCATCTCGATCATCACTGGCATGTATACGACTGAACGTTACAGCCAGCGTCCGACATCTGATCCTGAATCGGATGTACGGAAAGAAATGGTCGATGAAGCATGGGTCGATACCCGCGCCAACATCATCCGCCGCTATCTCCTGCGTCTGCTTCCGTGGCGGCGTAACGAGTAACGCCTAAACAAACGCATTTTCTTCGTAGGGGCGAGATTAATCTCGCCCGCCTTTCCTGACATACATTCCATTAACCATTTTCGCGGGCAGGATCTATGTATCCTCGCTTTCGCAATTAAGTGCAAATTATATTCAAAAGTCAGTGACTATCTCTCAACCACTAAAAGCTAACCGTAGGGACGAGGCCTGCCTCGTCCGCGCGAACCACCACACAAATTATTCGCTTTATCCGGCTTCCAATCGCTGTTGAATCTCATCTGCCAGTTTCAACCATAATCCGATCTCAATCTCGGCAACCGCCGGATGATTTCTTAAACGTATTCCTGCCATAACCCCTTCATTCATAAATTTCTGAATCTCAACGGGATCAGTTGTTGAAGGTCCCCAAACGCGGGGAGAAATAATATTCATCTGGTCACCAATTTCAAACATAAATACTCTCGAAATCACCTCTGCTGCTGATCCAATAGTTTTCGTTGGTTCATGTATGTTAAGGACAGCATATCTCAATTCTGCAATAGTAAAAGCTAAATTTTTAGAGCGTCGATTATCATGATCCAATGGGATAATATTAGCGCGTAATTCAACCAGCTCGCCCGATGCTGCTGCCGCCTTTATCAGACCCATATATTTTTCAGCCCATTTTTCTTCCTGATGGGCTTGTTCGAACTTCGGCAAATAGATTTCCACACACCCTATCGCCAAACTTAATGTTTCGGCTACACCTAATGCATTTAGCAAATTCAATAACGGTTCTAGGCGCTCCATCCATTTGCTTGCTGGTGCTGCATCATGTAGCCTTTGAAGATCATCTTTTGTGTTCATTGTTGTGTCATCGCTAATCGAATTAAGAAAATTATAGTTTAAGTTTAAATCCACAAACCGACACCTACCAATCTCCAACTATCCATAAACCTTTCCAACCACATTCCTCCCTGATTTCGGTTAACGCCAACCCACCGAAAGAGTTACAAAATGTTCTTCCAAAATGTAACCCATTGGCCTCTCACATCTGCTACCCTTTACTTACATGCTGTGTATCGACCTGTGCACTTATGCTCTTTGACTATTAAATATGTTTAAAAATTTGTTTTATTCCCTCCATCGCTTGCGGGCTAGGGTGGGGGTTCTTGTTTTTCCGCCCTAATCTGTTAAACGTCATCATGCCCATTTTGTACTCAGGCAGGGACTTGAGTCCCTGACATAATCGAAAGTGACAAACTTACCCCATCAATACGCTCTCCGCCTTTTCTCTGCAATCTCCGCGCCTCTGCGGTTCAATCCCGTATTTCATTGCGTCTTTGCGACCTTGCGCCTTTGCGTTAAATCGTTTTGCATCTTCGGCGGCTTCCTCCCGTCTATCCGCCATGCGCAAATGGCACAAAATGCAGCGGCGGACACACGGGAGCCAATCGCTGCACTGGCGGCATCAGCCGAGCCAGCCGCCATGCAAAAGTGTCAATTCGGCGGATTGCTCCCGTACATCCGCCTGCCATTTCGGCGGGAAATCGTAACTACTCAGGTGGTATTTGAGGGAGAATTGCGTAATCAAGGCTAATTCATCTCAACCATCTGAGGGAGACTTCATCGC
>JACDGI010000895.1 GCA_013821665.1 Anaerolineae bacterium | reverse complement strand
CCGCTAACCCTTGCTTGGTGCGCAGCGCAATAAAGTCGCGTTCCGACTCCGCAAAATAACTATAGATGGCCAACAATAACTTGGTTTGGGGGCCGATGGTGGACAGTTCCGGTTGGCGCACAAAAATCAGATTCACCCCTTTTTCGGTCAGTGCATGAATGATATTCATGGTCTCCAGCATGTTGCGGCCTAACCGGCTCAGTTCGGCTACCATCAAAGTATCGCCCCGGGTTAGGCGCGCCAACAACTCTTCAATCCGGCGCGCCTTTTGACTCTTGCGCGAGGAGATCTCAAGCTCAATAAATTCATCAATGATAAGTTTGTGTTGGTTGCCATACTCTAATAACAGGTGCCGCTGTGAATCAGCATCTTGTTTGTCGGTGCTGACGCGGATATAGCCAAGGGTTTTCATAGATTTTGGGTGCTAAAATAGCAGCACTGAAAAGAAAAGGTGCTTTATAGATTTATTCTACTCCTTGCTTAAAAAGAAAGTCAATCGATTTATTTTAATCTGAGAATGAAAGAAAGGGACATTTCCTTTTAATCTTTCAAGTGGAGTAGGAGAACCGCTGCTGTGGGTGACCAAGCAGATCGGATAAAGACGAGGAGACGCGTAAGAAGATTTTGTGTAGAAACAAAAAGTTGATGCTAATTACCCCGTGCGAAGCGACTGACCAGAGTAGGGCTACGGTGAAGATGCCATGATACACATTTATCATACGTTTATAGTGCATCAATTTGCGTATGTGAAAATGACCGTTAACTAGGTAGCAACTGGCGCGAGCGAACCTGAATGGTCGAAATATGGCATCTTTGGAGGAAAAATGAATGTTTGTTTCAATCTGAGATTGAAAGAGCAGTCGTGGTTTCCTTTTTACTGCGCTCAAGCGGCTCCGTATAAAACTGCCTGTATTCGTTAACGACCATTTCAATTGATCGGAGCCTTTTCTCTCTAATGATGCTCAGAATAGCGCCTTGATCAGCGCCCTTTCCATGGCGCATCAGCCTTATCTATGAAAGTTTTACAGTAACCATGGTCAGGCCAACAGAGATTATATCAATAGGAAAAGCCGGCAAGCCAAACAACTGAATGATGGGGGTGTCTGGCTGGTTAGAACTCAACGCCCAACCAGGGGCAGGTAGACCGCGTATTTGAGATCCACCAACTGACTCAAATCCATATTGACATCCGTCCGCACGGTGGCACTGCCGAGCGTTAGTACCGCGGCATCAGCAAATGTGAAGGCCGAACCATAATAAATGGATGCAAACGCACCATTTGGATCAGAAAAGCGCAGCCGATAGTCACCTTCGCCCAGACCAGCAAGTTTAAACTGGCCGTTACCATCCGTGAAAGTATAGACCAACGGATTGTCTGAAGACCAGGAATCCTGATTCAGTCGCTTATAATAGAGCTCGACGCGTACCCCTGCCAACGCCGTGTCCTTGTTGGTCACGCGACCCTCAAGCTGGGCATTTTGCACATCCGTGCCGACCACGAAATTAATGTTAGGGGTAGCTACCCCTGACGTGACCGTGACATCCGTGGCATTGCTAATGTCGGTCACACCCGTGTAATATTGTTCCAATGACGGGTCACTCGAGGAAAACCGAACCCGGTAAATGCCGGCAGGCAGCCCTGGAATCACATAATGCGGCACGCTGTAAATGGAAGTTGAAGCAAAATTCTTCCAGCCAAAATTATCTTTTGTATATACGGTGATCGATGAAGTGGAGAGCGGCTGTGCGGATAAGTTGATCACGTTACCGATAATTGAGCCGGCAGCCGACAAGGTCGCGTTGGCATTGGCAAAGTGGTCATGGTCTTTCAGCACAATCAGGGTTGCTTGCGCGGCGGGCGCCTGATTGTAACATTCAGGGAGGTATAATTGCGCTTGGTCTTCAAAACAGACCACATAGATGCCTGGTTTGAATTGACTTAACTGATACGCGCCAGTTTGATCCGTGGTTGTGCTACGCGCCGGAGAGCCGGTGGCCGAAGTGGCGTAAGCATTCACCTTGATATTCGCCAGCGGCTTGTTATCACTGGTCGTGACTTTGCCTTCAATCATGGCATAGGTGCTGCTTCTTCCCAGCACAATGTCGATATTGCGCGTTGTCGTGCCGGAGGTGACCATAATATCGGTCGCTTCCGCTAGGTTGAGCACACCATCATAGTATTCAGTAAAATTGAATCCTGTCGATGCCTGGAGGCGGTAAGTGCCAGCTCGTAAACCGGCTATCTCGTATTGCTGCGAAAAAGTCTGCGAACGAATGGCCGAATGGTACCCATCTAACTGGGCATAAACGGTCAGCTTGATATCCGCAAGGGATGTGCCGTCAAACAGGGTCAGACGGCCAGCGATGCGACCCACTAAGGGTAATTCGACGTCGAGATTGGTGAGGCGCGTCACGAGGGATAAGGTAATCGGTGTGGCCTGGGCCAGAAGCGGTGCACCAGGATAATACCCATCGCTATACATCCCATTGGGATCTCTGAACCCTAAGACATAGTGGTCGGGTGATAAGGCGCGCATTTGATAAGCGCCCGTTGGATCGGTCAGCGTTGTCCGTTCGACTTGCCAGCCATAGGTTCGACTCACATAAGCGGTTACCTGGATATTCGCCAAGGGCTGCTTCTCCGGCGTTGTCACCGTCCCGCTGATCAGATTCCCTACTTCACCCATGACAAAGTTCAGGCTGGACACGCTCACCCCAGCCGTCACCGTCACTGGCAGCGCATGGTCGAAATCGAGCGCATCTTTGTAGATCATTCTATAATTTATGCCTTGATAGCTGGCTTGCACCTGAAGGGCATAAATGTCCGGCGGCAAATTATGGATGGCGTAATTGAACGGTTGATGATTCGTCGTTGAATAGCTCGCAACGGTTTGCCAACTTTGGGCAATCCGCTTCTTAACGTCTAAAGTGGCTGAATCGGGTGCCTTACCATCAAACATCACA
>JACDGI010000119.1 GCA_013821665.1 Anaerolineae bacterium | reverse complement strand
TTCAAGTCGTATGGGATGACGAGACAAAAATCGCGATCCGCCAAATCTACATGGGCGGCTTGACTCTGCAAGACTATATTACCGCCACCGATGTATTGGCTCAGATGGCAAAAAGCGTACCCTACACTGTACACAGCTTAATGGATCGTACCGGAGTCACGTCTGCGCCGGGGATCGTTTTACCCGCAATGCGCTATGCCAATAATCATGTGCCGCCCAACTTGGGTATTCGCGTGGTGATTAAAGGCGATATGTTCACCCATGTGATCGTCGATATTGGCCGCCGCGTGGCTCCGCGTTTGGTACACGACATCTACTTTGCCGACACATTGGACGAAGGCCGCGCAATCATCACCAAACAGTCCAAAGTCGCCTATACCTAACAAAAGTCGTTGCCAAATGTTGCAGTTGTTGCTGCTGTTACTGCATTTTTCGCATTTTGTGCAATACTTCCGCCGAAGTGTGCAGCGGAATTGAGGGAGTGAACCGCCGAATCGACATTTTATGTCGGCGGCAGGCTCGGTCGATGCCGCTGAAATGACACAAATGCGGCGGATCGCTCGGCTGTTACCACCGCTGCAATTTGCCAGTTACAAGAGGCAAGTTTTAAGTTACAAGCATAAGTCCGATCCATTGGCGGCGGCGGCGGCATCCCACTGCCATTCGGTGCTGCTGCCATTTGCATGTTGAGACTCAAGGTGTTCTATCCATGATCGAAATGGGCTTATTTCCTCTTCTATTTTAGAACATAAGTTCAATACTGTCAATCGAAATGCGTTTGAGTTTTCAAACCTAAAAGGGGTTTAAGCCTGCTTAATTGGTTTAGGATAGCCCACGGACAGCATGTATGCCGTCCCTACACAATAAATCATTGATAGGGACGAGATAATGAAATTTAACTAAATAACGTCAGTTATGGATAAGGATATTCTCGCTCAGAAACCTCACCCCCAACCCCTCTCCAATGCTTTGGAGAGGGGAGTAAAAACAAGAATAGGACTGGTTAGTTCAAAATAACCGCTTATCCATAACTCAGGTTAAATAGGATAGAGAAAACTTTAGGAGGGCGGAACATGTTCCGTCCCTACATTAGAGACTGCACATTTAAAAGTTATTTCACTATGCCGCCCGTTATCGAAGATCATATCGAATATTCAGACGGCATCTCATTGGCGTGGGCAAGTCATTTTCAGATTGCTATTGCATCTCTGCGTCTCTGCGGTTCAATGGCTTCGCTTATCTCAGGGATGCCGGAAGGAAGTCAGCAGCACCAGCTTTCCCAAGCGCAGTTCATCGCCGTGCCGCAGCACACGCACCTCTTTAGGCATCATGCGCTGTCCGTTGATAAAGGAGCCATTCGCGCTCCCTAAATCGGCAACCAGCACCGACTCATGTTCGGCATCAAAGGAGATCGAAAGATGCAGCCGCGAGACACCCAGATCGCTGCCTTGCTTGTTCGTCAGATCAATATCCGGCGCGAGAACGCTGCCTTTGGTACTGCGTCCGATGATGATTTCATGATCCGATTTTTGAGGACGGGTTTCATAATTTTCGGTTGAACCGCGTACCCGCAGCACCAGCACCGAGTCGGGGCCGAAGTGTTGACTGTCCAACGGCGTACTGAGGGATTCGCCCAACACCCGCGTATCAAAAGCGCCCTTTACCGGCTCCAGCAATTGGCCGCACGAGTAACAGAAAACCTCATGGCGTTGGTTGGTCTTGCCGCAGTGTAGGCAGTTCACCCACACCACATCATCGCTTTCGGCGGCGGCAGGGGCGGGCGCACTAAAAATTGGCACATTCGGTGTGACGGTCACGGCGGGTTCTGCCAGCGAGTCGTTTATGGATAAGGTTCCATTGGTTGGATTGCCCAACGGTTTAATCGAGTTGATTTTCTGCGGACGTGGCACACTCGACTCCGGCACAGAAATGGGCGGGGCAGGAGCGAGTGTTGGATTAGGCATGGCTGGCACAGCAGGTGCGGCAGGTGACGGCGTTGGGGTGGATGGCGCTGCCGGAGCAGGTGAACCAACCACCGCGCCGGACTCACGCGTTCGCATCATACCGGCGAGCGCTTCACGGTCAGGCTTGCTCAGCACTTCGATATGGTAACGAAGAACGTTTAAGGCGGCTTTGGCATCCAGCCCGTTATCACGCATTCGCGAGTATTCAGCGAATATTTCTTTAGTCTGCCTCACGGGTTGATCTCCCATTTATTTCAAACATTACATTGCATTTACTATTTTGAACCATGCTGTAACTCTGGTCAAGTCAGCGACTGTGAAAAATAGGTTTGTATCGCGCAGGTCATGTCATAATTCATAATAATACCATGATAAATTTTGAGGCGTACTAATAGCCCTCCACGCGTTTCGTATCGTGAGGTTTGCTAGGAGTGCATTTCAAATAGGGGAGAGGTATCTAAATCAGCAGGCGGGAAAAATCCCGCCCCTACAGAAAAGCGTATTTTTGTAGAGACAGCCTATGAATATTCTTTTTGCACCAAAGTGAAATGCACCCGTTGGCTCGAAACGCTTTGTCATGCAAGTCCATGATATGATATGCTTCAAATAACGGCGACATCAACAGGCAGGCATCGACATATGACCAAACACACCCGTTTTATCTTCGTCACGCTTTTGGCGCTCTTGGCTTTTAGCTTTACCGCCATGCCGATTTATGCCCAAACACCCACGCCCATCCCCATTGGCCCCACACTCAACGCCCTCCACTCCCGCAATCAGTTGGTTTGTGGGGTTAATCAGGATGTGCTTGGCTTAGGTTATCTCGACCCGAATTCGGGTGATGTTGTTGGCCTACAGGTGGACTTGTGCCGCGCGTTGGCGGTAGCCCTTTTTGGCGATCCGGCAGCCGTTCAATTCCCGCCTTATACCAGTGCTGATGCCGCGATGAAAGCCTTACAATCGGGTGATGTCGATCTGCTCATTCGCGATATGCCGTGGACGCTGACCGCCGATACGAGTGGGTTGGAGTTTGGCCCACCGATTTTCTACACGGGCGAAGGCATCATGGTACGCGCGGATGGCGGCGCAAAAACATGGAAAGACCTCAACAGCAAAACGGTTTGCGTGGTCAAAGGCAGCACTGCCGAATCGGAAATCTTATCCTATGCCGCCTCGCAAAGTATTTCGTTGCAGCTTATTTCGCCTTCATCAGATAGCCTTCAGGCCGCATGGAAGAATTTGCAAGATGGCCGCTGCGATGCTTTGAGTGCCGAACGCGTCCAACTATTGATGCTGCAAAAACGCGCCACCGATCCACAGTCGTATTTGGTGTGGGATGGTGCGACCGATGTTTATACGCACGAACCCTACGCACCCATTATGCGTAACGATGATGAACAATGGTCGAATATCGTGCGTTGGACAATGTTGGGGATGATTCAGGCCGAACAGTTGGGGATCACCAGTGTTACGGTCGAGTCGCTTGTGCGCCAAACCGATCCCAAAACCAATACCCCCGAAACCGACGATGCGTATCTCGCCCGTGTTGGGCCGGAACGCGCCCGCTTCCTTGACTCCAAATTTGGCATCGGAGCCGAATTGGGTCTGACACCGGATTTTATGCGTCAGGCGATTATCGCAGTCGGCAATTATGGTGAAATCTATGAGCGACACTTTGGGATACAGGGCGATTTACCGCTTGTGCGTGGTATGAACAGCCTCGCCATCAACGGCGGTCTTATGTACGCTCCCGACTGGCGTTAAGCGTAATCTTCTATGTATCAAAAAGGGCGTACCATCTCTGGCACGCCCTTTTTATTTAACCGCTCTATCTTCTCTCGTGTAGACTCTCTAATGTAACAAGCGAACCCCTACCCTAACCCTCCCCCGTGTACAGGCTATGCATTACCCACATCTTTTGAGGGAGAGGGGCGAGAAATAATCCAAGTAGCAAGGATGTCTTGGAAGCGAGACCAACCGCGCCAAAGGACTTTGACACCGGGTTCGCCATCCCCTTTACGACCAAGGAAACCACCAAGTTGGGCAATCCAATGAACGGCTTGGTGTAAAGTGGGTGGGGTAGGTGGAAGGCGTTGAGTGCGATGAATATAAGCGTACAGCGCCTGCCATTCTTGAGAGCGTAAAATCACAGTACAGGGGACATGGGGTGTTTGGCGTGCCTGATAGGTCAGCCACAGCAGCTTCCAAGCCACCAGCGAGTAGACCGCCAGCAAGCGCTCCAAGCGGTTTTCCGCTCTCAATTGACTTTCTTCCAATTTGCAACCGCTTTTGAGGACATAGTGAAAACGCTCAATCAGCCAGCGATAGGTATACCAAGTGATGATTTGTTGTGCTTGTGGAAGGGTATGGATAGGCAGTGAAGTCAACAGCAACCAGTGAACCGCTTCCTCACCCGCCGGAGGTTCAGGTTCAAACACATCGACCACTTGCAAGCTCAGGGTCATGCGCTCCGTGTCGGCTCGTTTGGGACGTTTGAGGGTCAGGCTGCCAAAGCGCAGTTCGACCTGAGCCAGACGGGCTTCCCGGTCAGGTCGGCGTTTGAGGGACAGGCTGTAAAGCTGTTGCGGGTCTTGCTGACCCATTTGCTCAAATAAATCGTCACCGTCCTCTGTAAAGCTCCGTCCTTGACTGGCTCGCACAATGAAATCACCGCCTTGCTCAAGGACCACATCCAGAAATTCATAGATATGCGCCTCTCTGTCACAGACCGTCACCCACTGCTGTCTCTCACTCACCACTTGTTCCGGTAAACCAGCCACCCACTTGTAGCTTTCTTTCGCGGCAAATGGGATGCTGTGGCGCTGCTGACTTTTGCCTGTCTCTTCCTCTGGACGTATCCACACCTGCTGCTCGACTAATCCCAATGGCACACCCTGTTCGCTCACCGCCAAGGTGCTGTGCGCTAAAAATCCCTGACAATACTTATTGTCCAATATCCCCATGCCACTGGCTGCTGGATGATGACTAAAGTCGAAACTCGTCGTATCCTGCACCAGCAAAACCATCGCCTCTGCTCGTATCCGTTCCACGGTCGCGGCTCGCTGTTCAGCGATGATTGCTTTGTGTGTCACCCGCTCGTTACCCCAAAAAACGGTAGGCGGCCTTGGTGTCATGCACGCTACCGCATACTTGCGGAATACTTTGTCCCGGTGCTTGACTGAATTGCTCCACCAGCAACGCCAGTCGTTTTGCTAATCGTTCATCTGGTAACACCGCTTCCCTCCTCTGTTTTCTCCACTCTACTCCCTTTTTCTTCCCCTTCCAACTTTGTGGGTAATGCATAGCCCGTGTACAGGGGAGGGAACCAATCAATGGTTTAGTTTCGCAACATCTACATTGAACTACTTCTGCGTCTGTGCGGTTAACTTTTGCGCTTTATGTTGCTAACTTAAACACCAGCACACCATCAGCATAGGTAATCTGCAACTGACCATTGGCAATCTGGTAGCCGGTCGCACTTTGTAAGGCCGCCACATACGCACTTTCTTGCGCCATGATATTGTCCGCGCAAGCCAGTTGTGTCGAAACCAAGGGGCTGAAGGCCAAGGTGTTGTTGTTGTAAATGAACGTGCCCGAATACTGGTTGCAGCCGGAACTGCCGCTCACGCCTTGCTGTGTGAAGTCGATATTCACTGCCGCGTCCGCGATGGCTGCTACCGGTGCAACCGTCGGCCCCATACTCACCAGAACCCAGTGCACATTTGCCAACCCGCCCAAAGTCGGATCGGTGTTGACAATCGGTGTACCAGTCAGCGAGACAGCGGGTGTTGGCACAGTGTTATTGACGTTGAAGGTCAGCACCCCATCAGGATAGGCAATTTGCAACTGCCCGTTGGTAATCTGGTATCCGGTAGCACTTTGCAGCGCCGTCAGATAAGTTGTCTCCTGCGTCATGACGTTGTTATCGGTACAAGCCATCTTGGTTGTAATCAACGGGGTGAAGGTTAAGGCCGCGTTGTCATAGGTGAAGTTGCCGGAGTATGAATTACAACCCGCGCTGCCCGTTACGCCGTCGGTTGTAAAGATGGCTGTCACCGTCGAACCGGGGAGTACGGCCACCGGTGCCGCAACTGGCCCAAAGCTCGACAGCACCCAATTCACAGCAGCTAATCCGCCGAGGCTCGAATTGCCACCGACTACCGGTGTCACTGTCACTTGGAGAGTAGGCGCTGTACCGCCGTTATAGGTCAGTACACCGTCTTGATAGGTGATCTTCAACACACCGTTATCAATCTCGTAGCTGGTGGCGGTCTTCAGCGCATTCAAATACGCCGTTTCCTGCGTCATGACATTTTCGGCGCAGGCCTTTTCGGTACTGCCAACGCCGCTGAAACTCAGCACATGGATGTCATATTTGAACTGGCCGAAATAGGTGTTACAACCCGAACTGCCGCTGATACCATCCTGCGTAAACACGAGGTTGATGGGCGCTTCTGGCAGCACAGAGAGCGGCGCTTCGGCAGTGCCGTAGGTCGCCAAAACCCAGTTGGACTGCGTTAAGCCACCGAATGTCGGATCATTGCTGATGGGTGGCACAGTCGGCTGGATTGGCACTGCGGGGGATGGCGCAAAGCTAAACGATTGTACAACCGCGTCAAACTGTGCCAGTGAAGGCGTAAAATCAGTCGGCTGTGCGTTGTTGAGCGTGGTCACACTTTGCTTGATGTAATCCGCAAAGCCCGCGTTGAAGGCCGTCATATCGAAATTCGCCGGAATTTCTGCCGGGAACAAGGCTGTGTTCAGCTTGAAAATGGCCGACACATAATGAGCGCCATCGGTGCTGAAACCCTGAAAGGTGTACCAGAACTCGCTGCCCGTAAATGGCGCAACATCCTGCCGGAAAGCGGTGACGTAGCTAATACCATTTATGGTCGGCGTGCTGATATATTGTGCCGCGCCCGGATGGCTTGCGCGGCATTCTGAATCGGCAAGAATGGTAAGCTCGTTGCAGCAGTTCCGTCGCTTGCATTCATAAAGGTGTTGAGATCCGTTTTGGCGCTCAACAAACTTTGCAGCGTTTGGAATTGGGTCGTCTGGTTGGGATAAGTTGCGAAATCCGTCGTGTTATACACATGGATCACAGCCGGTGCGGTAGTCGTATCGGTGGTCGTCCCAGCAGGCGACAGCGAGAACTGCACATTTTTGACTTCTGGCCCGCCCGGTTGTTGTATCGTCGGCGCATCACCGGCGATTTCGTCAATCGTGACGTGACCGGCGAATGAGGCATCGTAGCTGAAGCTAAAGCCGTTGTAAGCAACGGTGTTGGTTGCGGCGGGTTGAGCGGCCACAGGTATCGCGGCCATCGTGAGTATGGATAGCGCTGCACTCAAAACTAATACGCGCAATTTCATACGGAACCTCTCTTTCATATCAGTGGATAAAACAGCACCCTACAAAAGGCTGCTACCTCTTCTCCCTTATGTTTACTCCTCGCCCTACGCTTTGTCTACCGTCCGTGCGGCCTATAAGCCAATAGCCCAAAAAGGTGATCAGCATAATAGTGCCGCCCAAAACTTCATTACCGTAAGGCGCACATCTGGAATGCGTCTAATCCTTAGATTCTGTTTGTATCAAACCACTCCTATGGAGCGGTAACTATTCAAAGGACACACCATGACCACATCGGACACAACTCAAAAAGTGAATGTACTCTATACCGCCGAAGCCACGGTTGAAGGCGGACGCAAAGGCCATGCCAAAAGCTCGGATGGTCATCTCGAAGTCAATTTATCGTCACCTAAAGAGATGGGCGGCGAGGGTGGTGAAGGCACAAACCCCGAACAATTATTTGCTGCCGGTTACGCTGCTTGCTTCCAGAGCGCCATGATGGGTATCGCCCGCCGTGAACATCTCAACGCCGACGATTCAGTGATTACCGCTCGTGTTGGCATCGGCCAAATTGGTAACGGTCGCATTGGGCTAGAAGTTGAACTCATCATCAAGCTGCCTTCGATACCCGACCACGCACAAGCCGAAGATCTGGTCGCCAAAGCCCATGAACGCTGCCCTTACTCGAACGCCACACGCGGCAACGTGCAGGTCACGCTCACCCTCATCTAATAATCTATCATATGGGGCGCATAACTATCTCGCGCCCCATAGTTCATCCCTTTGCGTCCTTGCACCTTAGCGCCCTTGCGTTAAATTCTTTTCTTTTCTCCTCATGCATTGAGCTGCTGCATGATGCGCCGCGCAAAGAATGGCACGCCCGTATCCCATTCCACCCGTTGATCCGCTTCCACTCCGTTGAAAATACCCTGATAACTCACGGTTTGATGCAGCGCGCCGAGGATATAACCAATCGCAAAAGCCTCTTGCAGTCGTTCGGGCGGTTCGTAGGCTGTCCATTCCGCCAGATAAGCATCGCGCATCGCCTCACCGCGCCCGTCTGCATCAAAATCAATCAGCACCGCCAGATCAAAAAATGGATGCGTCACACAAGCGTCCGTCCAATCAAAGAAGCGTATCTTGTCACCATCCAGCGCGATATTACCGGCATGGAAATCACCATGCGCCAGCGTATAAGGAAGGTTGTAAGTCGTAAGCTGCCGACAGAGCGCCTTTAGTTGATCACCGGATGCTTGCCACGCCGCCCGTTCTTCGGCAGTCAATGGGGCATAGCAGCCTTCGTCCGCCAGCAGACCATCAATCTGTCCCACCAGCACATCGATGCGGCGGTCTAAACAACCTGCGGCGAACAACGTATCAATTTGCGCGGCGCTGTCGATTTGCAAACGCGCGAACGTCCTCACAACATTTTCCATCATCTCCACTGAAGGTTTGCTGGCACGTAGTTCAGTTCCGATGTCTGCCGTGAGCATCCAACAGCGTGCTGCATCAATCGCTAACGGTGCTTCAATCAGGTCTGGATATAAGCGTCCCAGTGCCGCGCTCAGTTCAGGTTCATTACCAAACAAGGGCAGCGCCACCGCTACTTTAAAGTACACATTACCGCTGGATGTCTCTGCCAACAGCACTGACGAAATCGTACCCTGCTTGAACTGTTCCGGTCGCTGCAATAACTTATAACCTTTGACCGTCAACGACTCGGTTATCCATTGGCTGGCTTCCGCAAACCATCCCGGCAAAAACCATGCTGGACGCGCAGCCGGTGGTGCTTCGTTAAGTGTATCCAGCACCCGTACCAAGGTTGGACGCATCCATTCGTCAGCCAGAACCAGCGCATCCAACCCCGCCCGATCAACCCAACGCGAACCCTGTGGCGGCTTCCAATTGGGTGTGCGATTATCCATCAGCAGCAGTGCCTTCATAACCTGCGTTTCTTCGTTCCGTTGGCGTATCAACTGCCGCAGGATAACCATATCTCCGCCCCACTGCTGTTGAATCTCACGCGTCAGGACATACACATGCGTAAAGAATGTGTGCAGCGTAAAACGGGGCAGTGTTAAATTTTCCCCGTCTGGAAGCAGCAAAAACCGCTTCTTGTCATCATCCGCGATAGCCAACGAAATGTGATATACCCATTCAGCCACGATAAATGTCCTTCATTTATAATCCGGTAGACCACACGAAACGATATTGCGACCCAATCTTTAATGATGTCAACACGCTTAATTATAGCTCATAAAAGGTCTTTATAGCTCCTTTCCGTGTTCTCGATGTCTCGGTGGTTAATCCCTCTTTTCTGATCTCCGCGTCTAAGCGGTTAAATATCCCTACAAACGATTTACAAACGATTTACAACCCTTCTTAACATATTTCCTCCCTCAAAATAGTTAATAAACTCGCGGCCAAAGAGTTACATTTTGGTAACCCATTCCGATCATATGTGCTATATAATGTTGAACATCTGTTCTTGCAGAGCCATGTGGGATATGACGCTGTAGGGGTTTGCCGCTGGCAAACCCTTGCCAGCGAATCCTGTCCCCACCGGCTACAGAAGGAGTCAACAATGTTCAATTGGTTATCGACCGTTTTTCCCCGTCGCACTGGATTGCGACCCGCACCCCACATCGCCGCTGTCGCCACCCGCAATAGTATGAACTGGCCTAATCTAGCGGAGGCTGAAGCCCAAGCGCGACTCTACCAGCAATCGCCGTGGGTATATATCGCTGTCAGCCGCATTTCGGAGGCCGCTGCACTCGTCCCTCTACGCGTCCATCCTCGACTTGCTGAGACCACACCCGGCCTACCAACGCCTTCCACGCATCACCCGCTTGAAGCATTGCTCGATGCCCCTAACCCTTATATGAGCCGCTTCGAGTTGATGGAGCAAACGCTCGGCATGTTGGAACTTACCGGCGATGCTTATTGGTTCCTCGCTGGTGATGGCTCTGGCGCACCCACCGAAATTTGGCCGCTGCGACCGGATCGCGTCAGCATCGTCCCTGATCCGGTGGATTACGTCAAAGGCTACGTCTACGAATTGGATGGACAGCGTATTCCCTTGCTGCCTGTGGAGGTGATTCATTTCAAACGCTGGCATCCCAATAATGATTATTACGGCCTTTCCGCTTTGGAAGACGCACGTTTGGCAGTCACAAGTGATCGTGCCATGTCCGAATGGAATCGCAATACCTTTGGGCAGGACAATGGTGTTCCTGCTGGCATCGTCAGTATCAAAGATATGGTCAACGATGGGGATTACGAACGTATCAAGCGCGAATGGCGGCAGAGTTACGGTGGCCCGCAGCGCCGTACCGCTTTCCTGCGCGGCGGCTCAATTGAGTGGCAAAATATCGACCTCAACCACAACGAATTGGATTTCCTGCAAGGTCGCAAAGCTCACCGCGATGAAATCCTGAACATCTTCGGTGTACCGGTCGGCATGGTCAGCGAAAACGCCACCGAAGCCAACGCCAAAGTTGCCGAGCGCCTGTTCATCGAGCGCACCCTCTGGCCGAAACTCATGCGCCTCAGCCAAAAAATCACACAGGACTTGCTCCCGTTCTGGCCGGGAAATTATGTCGCCGAATTCGATGATATTCGACCGACCGACACACAAGCCCGTTTGGATGAGATCAAAACGGCGTATCCGGTCATGAGCATCAACGAAATTCGCGAGCGTTATTATCGTTTACCAGCCACCCTGTGGGGACAAATGCCGGTTGGCGCTCAAAAGCAGCTTGGCACTGATGCCGCCGCCGCCACTGCCGCCACAAATGTGCCCGATGTTGCCGTACCCGCTGCCAAGTTCGAGCCTGTCCCACTGACGAACGAATTGGTTGCTAATGAGCCTGATCCCGATGCGACCGCCAAAGAACTCGACCAATGGGAACGCTTCGCCCTCAAGCGCTTGGGCAAAACCAATGGCCGTTCGTTTGAAGTGCGCCACCTTCCCACCGAGATCGCCTTCGAACTCTCTGCCACTTTGCTCGCCGCCACCACCCCCGACGAAGTGCAAGCCGCCTTCGCCGCCGCCCGCACCTCACTCACCCCTGCGCCCACATCCTAACACCGTCACCTTCTTAATTCCCTCCCTCGTTTACGGGGGAGGATTAGGGTAGGGGTTCTGAATGCGTCTTTGCCTCTTTGCGCCCTTGCGTTAAATTCCCTCTTTGCATCTCTGCGGTTCAATTCTGTATTTCGTTTTCGGGTATGCTCCCTCTTTCCCGACTTTCCCCTTGCCTTAAATTCTTCTCTCTGCGCTAGAATCGCATCAATCCTTTACGCCGTCACGCACACATAAGCATCGGCGGGTGCATTCCATCCAACACTATTCAGTCGTATCGCCACCGAAATCGTACCTTGAGTGGCACAGATAGCACTTGCATCCGGCTGATTGTTGGCAAACACGATGAAGGTTTTCCCACCCGGTGGCATCACGCTTTCGCCTGTGCAATTGGCAGTAAATATATAAAACAGCGCATTGCCTTTTTGGTTCGCTGGCCCGATATAAGCCAGACTCTCATCACCATCGTTCCAGCAGGGATACTGGGGTTTTTCCTCCGGCGGCAGCACTGACACAAATTCTTTCGGAAAGTCGGCCCGTGAAATAGACCCACGGTTATAGCGTGCCAAAAACCAGCCCGCTTTCCAGTACCACAGCGTCGGGCAGCCATCCTGATTTTCTTCACGGTACAACACACCACCCGGATAACACTCGTTATCAGCCGGTGTTCCCGGTTTGGGTGTGCTGTCGTCCGCACTCACCATAGTCATACCCATCATCAGCACCAACAATAAACCGAACCATAAAATGCCCTTACGCATAACCTTGGCTCCAATCAAACTTCAAATAAAACGCTTGCCGCCGGTTCTACATCCGGTTTGAACGCCGATAAAATATAAGACGTTCCTTTCATTATTCCACCTGATGATCTCAACTTTACTTAAGAAATTTCACTCGATGCTTCATCCTGTTATGCCTTCCTGATAAAAAATCTTTCTTGGCGATCCTCACAAAACAGGTTAGCATGGTGCTATCGTACACTCACTAACATAAGGCTCAACATCAATGCCGCTCTTCGTCCGTCTCAACATCTTCTTCTATCGTCTCACAGGTGGAGTCTTGGGTGGAAAGCTTGGCGACGCGACCGTCTTGCTGCTCACCACCACCGGACGTAAAACCGGCCAGCAGCGCACCACGCCCTTACGCTACCTACGCCACGGCAGTGACTATATGGTTGTCGCCTCCAATTATGGGAAAGAGAAACCGCCCGCGTGGTTTTATAATCTACAAGTCAACCCGACCGTCAACATTCAGGTGATGGGCAAGCGCATGACCGCCCGCGCCGAAATGGCCTCGGATGACCAGCATCCAGCCCTCTATCAGCAGTTCATCGAAGCCGATTCCCGCTTCATTGAATACGAAAAAACCGCCAAACCCCGAACAATCGCTGTCGTCCTGCTCAAGCCACAAGCATAAGGACAATGAGGTCGCGATGTGCGTTGGTAGGGCTATTGGGGTTTTCAAATTCGGCTCAGACAAGAATAGAACTATTTATGTTGCCCCGTACAGTGATTTGAAAAAGGAGATCATGCTCGATGCTTTGGAAGCCTATCTCGCTGGCAATCTGATGGGTTTGGAGTACGCGCCCGAAGATGGGTTTTAAGGCAGCGGCTTGGAACTGCTGCATAAAATCGGGTGAATTGAACCGCAGAGAGGCAGAGAAAATGTGGAGAAATTTTTAACACAAAGACTCAAAGGCACAGTGACACAGAGGTTTGTGTATAACTCGCGCCGTATCGGCTGAATAATGTCCCATCGTTTTTAACTTCATGCCCTCCATTTTCACAGCATCAAAACAAGATTTGAGGCTCTGGCGAAATTAGATTTGAGTACGCAATTGCTTCAAATGGAGAAATTAGTACACTAACCAAACAGGGATTTTAGTAATAAGGAATGTAATCTCATGCATCATTCATCCCGATTTACTAGATGTTTTTTGATATTCTTGTGGGTGATCATTTGTGTGCCTGTGGTGGTGTTTGCACAGGACGCGACACCTGAAATAAATATGTCAAACGGGCGCATCATATACGTGACCGAAACCAGTGCTGGTCACAATACGCTGATGTCGATGAACCCCGACGGCAACGAGTCAAAACCACTCACGAAGAATGACGTTTCGCCGTTGGCCGCCAGTGCCTCACCGGATGGAGCACAAATCGCTTTTGTGGATTTGACCTCCTACGATCTGTATGTCATCAAACCGGATGGCAGCGGTCAAAAGCGTTTGACGCAGGGTGGCCCAGCCAGTAATCCGAATTACAGCGGTTGGTTACCGGATGGCAGCGGCGCACTGTATCTGACCGACAAACGGAATTTACGCTCAGATTTTGATTTGACGGGCAACGCCTCGGTCATGCGTAAAGAAGTATTCGTGGCATCGACTTCCGGCGGTGCGAGTGGTGTCATCGGCGAGATTCCGCTGGCGATTGACCGGATCGGCAATTGGTCAGCCGATGGGAAATGGTTGGTCGTCAACGGCACCGAGGCTCCGGTCAAGAAAGATGGCAAATGGCGTTTCGCACGCGGCATGTATCTGGCAGCGGTGGATGGCACCATCCAAAAAATACTCAATGGTGACTTGGGCATGGGACGTTTCTCGCCGGATGGCAAGCAGATTGCGTTCATTGATGGCAACCGGCAGTTGGAAGTGATGACGGTTGATCTGACGCAATCACCGGCTGTTGTGGATCATTTCAAGACCATCGCGGGCGGATTTGGTTCATCGGTATCGTCATTCGCATGGTCGCCGGATGGCAAGCAGATCGTCATGCATTTTTTTATGAACATTGACACCAACGGCGGCCCTGGATTTGTCTACAGTGTCAACGCCGATGGCAACGATTTGAAGATGCTCGCGCCCACCGGTCAAGCCAATGCGACGGTGGCGTGGATCAGCGAGTGAAAATGCTGACG
>JACDGI010000894.1 GCA_013821665.1 Anaerolineae bacterium | reverse complement strand
CTCGGCACGCAGCGTGTCTTCTTCACCGGAGACGAGTTCGGCGATGTCGATTTCTTCGACTTCGCGCTTCAACTGATCCACACGGCGCTTCAGTGCGGCTTCGTCCTCAGTCATCCGCTTGATTTCACGGCGGTTGGTGTTGACTTTATCGACCAGTGCGCCCAAAGCCAGACGCATTTCGGTCAACTCGGCGTAACGATCCAGCAAATCAATATGTGATTTGGGATTAAGCAGCGAAAGATGCTCGCTTTGCCCGTGGACATCAACCAGCAGGATTGCCACGGATTTCAGCACATCGGCGTTAGCAGTCACGCCATTGATGCGGATGGTCGAACGCCCATTGCTCTTGACCTCACGCGCTAATGTAACGTAATCATCACTTTCGCCTTCCAATTCCTCGCGTTTGAGGATGGGAAGTACCTGCGCCCGCACGGTCTTATTGAGCGCGAACGTGCCTTCCACAACGGCTTTATCGGCACCGGCGCGTACAAAGGAGCCATCAGCCTTGCCGCCTAGCAGCAAATCGACAGCATCAATGATGATCGATTTACCCGCGCCAGTCTCGCCTGTGATAACGTTAAAACCGGTATCGAAGGTCAGTTCGAGCCGGTCAATAATCGCAAAGTTTTGGATGCGTATTTCTTCAAGCATTTTTACCCGTTTTGCCGTACCTGTTAGCAATAAAACACTTCGTAAGTCGTCACGACTTTTAATCATTATTATATAGCACAAACGTTTGACTGGCAGGGGCTAGTTGGTTGGAAAAAACAAACCAAAGCCCCTTTATGATTATTTAGGCACGTCCTCTAAACCGGCTGTAGGCGAAGAATGCCATAATACCGATGAGGATGGGAATACTGAAGTTCCCCATGAGCACTCTGACAGCGATGTCAAAGGAAGGCAAACGTCCTAATTGTGTAACCATATAGGCAACAGCACCCACTAATCCGCCGATCACAATAGAAGCCGCTGCCACATTGGCTGTTTGCCGACCACGACGGCGTTGGGTTAAGCGCAGCGCCAGTTCTGATACACCGCCGCCCAGCGGAATGGCGATGAATATCACAAAGAGTGGATAGATATTGGTTGCGAGGACAATGGCTGCTGCGATGGCGCTAATGATGACGCAGACTGCCGCCACGATAATATAATCACTCTGTCCGGCGCTGAAGAACTTGTCGTCCTGTTTGCGGACACACTGTTTGCAGCGATAACCAACCGGCGTGGGAACCGCGCAGTCCGGGCACATCAACCGCCCGCACTTGTTACAACGTAATGAGGTTTCGCGGTCTGGATGAACCTCACAATATGTGAGCTGCTCGACTTGCTCTGCCATGAAAGGGTCCTTATATGACTTCTCTATCTGTATCAGCATAACACGCGAAAAATATATTTCCTGTTATAGTTTGCTGATGGTCTCATTTAAATACAGGTACAATGAGTAGTATATCCTGAAATCGGGAATCACCAGCCATAAAATGTGCTGACAGGTATTAGAGAATAGACGTTTTTTATGGGATTTCGCCGTTCTGTTATTGTATCAAAGATATTTGTTGGGCTGCTGTTTCTAGTGATGATCGGGCCACTCTTAGCGCAAGACGCAATTTCCACCACACACGTATGGCAAGTTTTTCTGCGGCGGAATGCGGCAGGCGGTGCTGATACCCTGACTTTTGTGGATGTCATCACCGGTGATACGACACCCGTTACCCTCAGCGGTGAGCGTTATACCTTGGTCGGCAATTCCGTTATGTATTATGATCGTGTGGCGAACCGCGTCATGTTGGTGTACCCTGATGGACAGACCAGCGAACATCCTTTCATTCAACCGGGAACGGAAACGCGTCGTGTCGATTGGCAGCTTTCGGCGGATGCTAAGAAAATCGCATGGACATTAACGGAAGGTACGCCAACGGCTTTGACCACCTTGACCAGTATTGCCAATATCGACGGCAGTAATGTACAGGAAGTGCTTTCGGATGGGCCGCGCAATGCTATTCGCGCTTTGCCGGTCGGCTTCAACGCGGATTACACCACACTCTACATGGATTTTCAACCGGATGGCTTTGCCGATTTCACACCGATGCCCCAATACGCGGGTTTATTCGGGGTAGACATAGCCAGCGGTAAGTGGGATTATCTGCCGGATGAGCCGAGCTGCTTTTGTGGCGCTGGTTTTGGGGCGGGTATGCTGCTGCGTTTGAAGGTCTCGCAAGATTTAAGCGGCTTCGACGTTCATGTCTATAATCTAGCAGGCAAGATCGAGCAAACTATTTCGGCGCAACCGTTGCGTGGTTATACACAAGCTGGGGACGTGGTGATTTCTCCGGATGGGCGGCAGGCCGTTTATGCGCTGGCTCAGGTGCAAAACTTCGGACGCGCCGACCAGAGCGTGCGAACGGTATTCATGTTGGTGGATATGGATCTCAAAACCCAAACGCCGTTGACTCAGCCAATTACCACCTTTGTCGAGCCGCACAGTTGGACTGAAGATGATAGCGCCGTGCTGCTCACCAGCCGCCAACAAGACGGCACATGGAAAATCAACCTGAGTGATGGCAAATTGACGCGTGTGGCAGACGCAACTTATCTGGGAACCGTCCATTAATTGCCGAAAAATAGGCTTTTGGAGTTATGTCTGGCACTAAAACGTAAGTTTGTATGCAGAAAAGTAAACTTCGGGGTAACCTCAACGCTTTCGGTTTGACCGCGCCGAGATAAACCCTTAAAATATAGTAAGTCTTTTATGGTTGACGTTATACATTCATCTGTTATCGCAGTAGGGGAGGGGTGCCGTGGGTCGCTGGGCGAATAAATATGTAATTGGCCTCACGGGAAATATTGCCACCGGGAAAAGTGTTGTTCGCCAGATGTTGCAACATCTGGAAGCGTATACGATTGATGCGGATAGTCTATCGCACCGGGCTATGGCACCGGGTGCGCCTGCTTATAAGCCAATAGTGGATACGTTTGGAA
>JACDGI010000118.1:10627-14384 GCA_013821665.1 Anaerolineae bacterium | reverse complement strand
GGTTCGACGATGGCAATTTCGGCTCCAATTTCGGTGTGATCACCCATCACCATCGGTTCACCGGCCTGCAATTTTGTGAAGGTGAATTTCTCGAACCATATACTGATTTGTTCAGGGGTGGTGAGGGCTTTCCAGACACGTTCGCGTCCGGCGTGGATGACGACACTGCGGGTAATTTCTTGTACAGCTTCCATGTTTATTGCTCCTGATTGTTGATGAACGATTTAGAATATTATGCAACCAATTGGTTTCAGTATATTAGCACGGATTTTCTGAATATGCAACTATTTGGTTGCTTAAAAATATATTGAACCGCAGAGACGTAGAGGTAGTGTAAGAAAGAAATGCGAACCCCTACCTTAACTCTCCCCCGTATACAGGGGAGGGAACCAATCTAAAATGCCCATCATTAGGCTAGTTGACATTTGGGGCGCAACCTTTAATACTAGAAGTGCGTATATGTATTTGCATATAGATGGAGGAGCATACATGTCACTGCCACATCTGTTGCTGGGTTTGCTGAATATAAGCCCGATGTCGGGATATGACTTGAATAAGGAATTTAGCACCACTATTCAGCATTTCTGGTCGACTGATCAAAGCCAGATTTACCGGACATTGTACAAATTGGAGGAAGAGGGGAAAGTGCGGGTGGAAACGATTATTCAGGAAGATAACCCGAATAAAAAAGTTTACCATGTGACCGAAGAGGGTAAAGCCGAGCTTTATCATTGGCTGACGACACCGTTGGTCGCCTCGACAGTTCGTGAGGCGTGGTTGGGGCAGTTGTTTTTTAGTTATCAGTTGGATAATGCGGCTGTCATCGGGGTTTTGGAGAGTCGGGTGGCAACATTGGAAAGCCATTTGGCAGCTTTAGAAGCGCTGCAAGCCACATTTTTATCCATCGAATCACGCGATCAGATTCCGCGTGAATACCGGTTCCAGTTGTTGACTTTGGATTATGGTTTGGATGTTTATCGGTTTGACATCGCGTGGCTGAAAAAAACCATCCAGCAAATTCGAGGATGCTGATCTGTGAATTTGTTCGTGAGAAGCGAAGACGATGTTTGTCTATTTGAAATGAACATTACAAAATAGATTTCCAAAGCAACTTGAACTTGAGCAAATACGTAATGAGTAGTCATGAAGTCTACATGAAGGGGAGGACAAAATGGCGGAGTCTTTGGTTGAAGTCAGGGGATTGAAAAAAACATTCAAACGGGCTGATGGCACTGAAGTTCAAGCGGTGCGCGGCATTGATCTGGATATTTATAAGGGCGAGATTTTCAGTATGCTGGGGCCGAATGGCGCGGGTAAAACCACGACCATTTCGATGATCAGCGGGTTGCTGACTCCAACATCCGGTGACGCGAAAATCGGTGGGTACTCGATCACCAAGCAGCCGATGGAGGCCAAGAAGCTGATCGGGGTTGTGCCGCAGGAAATTGCGCTGTATCCGACATTGACTGCGCGACAAAACTTGGAGTTTTTCGGCAAGATGTACGGGTTGGGTGGCAAAGAATTGGCGACGAGCGTGGATGAGGTGCTGGATTTTACGGATTTACGTGATCGGGCGAAAGATCGTATCGAGACCTTTTCGGGCGGTATGAAGCGGCGGGTGAATATCGGCGTGGGAATGCTGCATAAACCACAGTTGGTTTATATGGACGAACCGACGGTAGGTGTTGATCCGCAAAGCCGCCGCCGTATTTTGGACACGGTTATCCGGCTGCGGGAAGAGCGTAAGATGTCGGTGATGTACACGACGCATTTGATGGAAGAAGCGCAAGAACTGAGCAACCGCGTCGCGATTGTGGATCAAGGCAAGATGATCGCGCTGGGGACAGTGGGCGAACTGATCCAACAAGTGGGTGAGGAAGATCGGTTGGTGCTGCATATTGGTGAGCAACGCTTACCCGATGGACTGCTGCAAAAGTTGCAAACGGTCGAAGGAGTGACACGGGCTTTGTATGACGAGCCAACGGCAGCCAGCGAAGATGGTAAACAGGCGGCACCGGGCAAGATTACGATTTATGCCAAGCGCGGGCGTAAGGCGCTGCCGCATGTGATTCAAATCGCGAACGAAGCGGCGATGGAAATTATGTCGGTCGAAGTACGTGAACCGGATCTCGAAGCGGTCTTCCTGCAAATGACCGGACGGGCGTTGAGGGATTAATCATGCGCAAAATATGGACAATCGCATGGAAAGATGTGTCAACGACCTTCCGTGATCGCAATTTGGTGTTGGTGATGTTGGCCGCACCACTAGCTGTGGCAACGGTGATCGCGCTGGCATTCGGGGGTATATCCGGCGGGGATATTCCGATTAAAGATATTCCGGTGGCTATCGTCAATTTGGATAAAGGGGCGAACAGCCAAAATCTAGGTGACATTTACGTTAACACGTTTATTCCACCGGCAAGCGGTAGTGGCAATGCAAATGGGACATGCAAGCTGGCAAGCGTGTCGGCTGCCAATACGAACAATGGCAGCCTGCAATCATTGGTAAAGGCTACCAAGCTGGATGATCCGGCAGTGGCGAAAGTCGGCGTGGATGACGGCACCTATATGGCGGCGGTGATTATCCCGCAGGACTTCACGCAGAAGGTGAGCATCGGTGTTGGGAAGCTGACCGTCGAGCCGAGCAGCGTTGAAGTTTATGTCAACCAAGGGCGGGAAATTCAAGCCGGTATTATCCGCAGCATCGTGGAAGGCATTACCAACCAGATCGCGACGGGTAATATCACGCTACAATCGCTGTTTGCCAGCATCAGTAATAAATTTGGCATCGCACAAATTGTTGGCGTAGTCACCAACCAGAGTTTTGTTGATAACGTCGCGTGTGCTTTCACACCGGGTGTGAGCAAGTTGACGATTGACCAACAAAGTGTCCAAGGACAGAAGGCAAGCGGGGCGATTCCGCTGCTGATTTTGTTCGGGTCGGCACAGGCCATGTTCTTCACGCTGTTCACAGGACAGGGCGGCGTGAATGGGATATTTGAGGAGCGCAAACAGGGGACACTGCAACGTCTGGTGGTTACGCCGACACCGCGCATCTATATCCTGATAGGTAAGATGCTGGGGGTGCTGGTCAACTGCACCCTGCAACTGGTATTCCTGTTCATCGCACTGACGATTGTGGGGAGTGTCCTCAATAAAGGATTTGTGGTGATCTGGGGGACGAATTACCTGTTGATCGGGTTGGTGATTATCGCAGCGGCGTTGGCAGCGACCGGATTAGGCGCGTTACTGGCAGGTGTGGCTAAGACACCCGAACAGGGACAAATTTACGGTTCGCTGATCAATGTGGCGATGGCCGTGCTGGGTGGTGCGTTCGGCTTCCAATTGCCGGAAGTTGTGTCACGGTTTTCGCTGCTTTATTGGGGATCGGGCGCGTTTCAGAAATTGGCTAACGGCAGCAATGATGTCGGGCTGAATCTGGTGGTGCTGACGGCGATGGGTGTGGTGATGTTTGTGATTGGTTTCTGGCTGTTTAATAAACGGCTGGATATATAAGGGGGATACGATGAACAAGGTAATTTCGATTGCACTGAATGATCTTCGCATCTTCTTCCGCGAACGGGGTCAGCTTATCGGGTTGATCGTTATTCCGCTGGTGTTTACGTTCGGCGTGGGTTTTGCCAGCAGTGGCAACAGTGGGCCGAGCAAAGTGCGTGTCGATGTGATTGATAACGATAACAGTGCTTATTCGCAGCAGTTTTTGGCGGATGTACGGGCGGCTAACTCGGCACTGGCA
>JACDGI010000118.1:0-10617 GCA_013821665.1 Anaerolineae bacterium | reverse complement strand
GTGCCCGATGGATACGATAAGGACGATTTCTGCCAACTGGGCGAGTCCAAGACGTTAGACGAAGAAGCCTCAGTCAAACGAGTGACGAATAACGATACATTGGCACTGATCGAGGTGCCAGCGGGATTCGGAGCGGCGGTTCAAGCTGGTGAGCCAACGAACATCACCTACAAGTCGAACGACAATGTGAGCGCCCCCAGCTATATCTTGCAAGCAGTACAGGCCGCAGTGGGTAAGATGGGAACGGCTCAAGTGGCGGCAACAGTCGGCTCTAATATTGTGGCGGATGTACCGAGTCTGGTGTTCAAAGATGATGCGGATAAGCAAGCTTTCCGGCAGGATATTTACAAACAGGCATCGGACGCGGTGAGCAAGAATCCGATCACGGTGACCTATACGTTGAGTCAAGCGAAAGATGACCAGCAGGTGAGCGGTACGCAGACGGGCTTCGGCCAATCGATCCCCGGTATGGGCAGCATGTTTGTGATGTTCACCGTCTTTACCTCGCTGTATGTGCTGATCCGTGAGAAGACGAATTGGACGATCCAACGGCTGGTGATGATGCCGCTGAGTCGCGGTCAGATTTTGGGCGGCAAGATTCTGATGTGGTTCATCATTGGTATGATCCAATACGGAGTGGTGTTCATCATCGGGATCGTGGTGGGTGTGAACTTCGGTCACGATTTGGTGGCGCTGCTGCTGGTGATGGTGATCTACACGCTGAGTATCACTGCCTTTAGTTTCGCCATTTCGACGCTGCTCAAGACCGAAGCGCAAGCCAACAGCATTAGTTTACTGCTGTCGTTGATGCTGGCTTCATTGGGTGGGGCGTGGTGGTCGCTGGATATTGTGCCGCCGGTGATGCGGATCGTTGGGCATTTATCACCTGTGGCATGGGCAATGGACAGTTACCGGAGTTTGCTGTTCGAAAACGGTAATCTACTGACCATTTTGCCGAACATTCTGATTTTGGCGGCGTTTACGGCGGCTTGCTTCGGCTTCGCGGTGTGGCGATTTAAGTACGAATAGGAAGTTGCAAGTTTTAAGTTGCAAGCGACAAGTCGACCCCTACCCTGTACACAGGGTAGGGAACTAGACCAATACCAAGGTCAATATCTCGTAGCTTTCGAGATACCACATGAGTCGGAAGTAGAAAGCAATAAGCAGGAAACGAGGGCGGCTGATGAGGTCGCCCTTTGCTTTGGTTATGAGGCTTCGGGGAGTTTTTCTAAGGTGACGGCGTTTTGATGGATGCGGGATTCGGCGGCAGCCAAATCAAGGGATTTGAGATCGGGGAGGGTACTATCAATATCCTGAAGGAAGGCGAGGGCTTCTTCAAGCGAGTTCATGAAACGCAGGCGAATGTTCAGCACCTGACCCGCGACTGATACAAAAAACTTCATCAGCTTGTTATCAAGACCAATTATGATGAGCCAGCCCACGCGAGGATTTTGACCCGCTTTGACTTTCATCAAGTCTTTGGCCGATGGGATTTGCTGCGCTCTACTGTGATCATGAATGCCGTGGACGAGCGGTACCTGCGCGTTTTCCAACATTATATTGACGCGTGTATCCATTTCCGCTAATTCATCAACGTTGACTTTTCCCCACGAATTGAGGAGTAAAAGATGTCCTTCAACTAACCATGTTACGCCAACAGACACGTTTATAGACCTTTTCTATAGTGAAGTTATTTTGCCATTGCTAGTTTACGGGATGAATCGATGTAATTAACCTTAAGATGTAATTAACCTTAAGACGAAGCGAAATTTGTAAGGGAGTACAGGTGCAATTCAAATTCGTCGACTTTGATGAAGAAATAAGGCGTTATTGGGACATCAATCGTGGATAATCCATTTGCTGTCATGGTTCTGGATTTGACGCGGAAATCGGGCGTGTGTGTTATGCTGTTAATCTACTCGGATCAACGAAATTAATTGGCATGGCAACTCGGAAAGAAAATGAACGCGCTTTCTCAAATTGGGAAACTTTGCCTGATGGTAGGCGGCGTTATTGGAGACAGCGACCGGGTGGCGACTTTGGTTGGTGTCGATATGTTAAAATTGTTGATGAAAACGAAAATACGATCAGTTTTGTTCAAGAAGTCTATGACGACGATGATATTTTGATTGAAGTCCATCAAAAGTATCCTGCTGATACAGGTCATCGTTATTTGGGTGAAGAGGATAAATTGTCATGATGACCCGACAAATTGTTCTAGACCAACTTGATGCTTATCTTAACCATCAGATGACGTTGGCTGTGCTGGTCGATTGGGCTGAAAATGCCCTAATTGAGCCTCAATTTCTTGCTGACGAAGACGTTGAATTATTGATGGATGTTCTCATGTATCTTGGTGCAGCAGATTCGCGCGGTTTTCCCCTCACATGGGAAATATTGTCTGATTTCCTCACACGACTCGGTGGTCGAGCGCGTGTGGTTGTGGAACTAGCATAACTTGTTGATAAATCATGCCATCTAACTTGACTGTTAACCGCATCATCGCGGGTGATTGCGTGGCTGAATTACGCAAATTACCAGAAGCCAGCGTCGATTTGGTGTTTGCTGATCCACCTTACAACCTGCAACTGAAGGGCGAACTTTGGCGACCAAATTTCACAGCCGTCGATGGCGTGGATGATGCGTGGGATCAGTTTGAAAGTTTCGCGGCCTATGACGAATTTACACAGGCATGGTTAGGCGAATGCCGCCGGGTATTGAAACCGGAAGGTACGCTGTGGGTGATTGGCAGCTACCATAATATCTTCCGTGTGGGCAAAATCCTGATGGATTTGGGTTTTTGGGTGCTGAATGATATTGTGTGGCAAAAAGTGAATCCGATGCCCAATTTTAGAGGGGTGCGCTTTGCTAATGCCCATGAGACGCTGATCTGGGCCAAGCATTCGGAAAAGTCACGCTACACCTTTAATTATCAAGTCATGAAGCAGTTTAATCATGGCAAGCAGATGCGCAGTGATTGGATCATCCCGATTTGTTCCGGGGCCGAACGCATTCGAGTGAACGGGCAGAAAGTACATCCTACGCAGAAACCGGAAGCGCTGTTGGAACGGGTGTTATTGGCTTCTTCAAACGTGGGCGATATTGTGCTCGATCCTTTTTTTGGGACGGGGACGACAGGTGCGGTTGCCAAGCGGCTGGGGCGCAATTACATCGGCATCGAACGTGATGAAGCCTATATTAAAGTCGCAACCAAACGGATTGCGGCTGTCGAAACACAACCACAACCGAAACGGATTGAGACGAAACGTCGATTACGGCGGATACCTTTTGTAACCTTGCTGCAACAAGGGATGCTGGCCGAAGGCGACTGCTTATACTTCCGGCATGATCGAGGCCGTACGGCGCATATTACGGCCAATGGCAAACTCCAATATGCAGGGCGTGAGGGATCGATCCACAAGATGGCGCGTGAGATTCAGGGCGGGCCATGTAACGGCTGGGAACATTGGTATTATGAGGCCGAAGACGGTGCGCTGGTGGTGATTGATCGGCTACGCGAACAAATCCGTGCGCAGCAAGCAGTGGAATAGCAGCATTCAGGTTAATTCAACTTCGGTTATAGGTAAGAGCGTTTTGAACCCTTGTAAGTTAGAAGCCATTTGAAAAGTACTACTCGTTAAAAAGATACCTTACAAAGAGTCTGGAAAAATTTGAAGCTGTTGTTCAAAAAACCGCTGTTCAGGCGAGCGACGGTGGTTTGTTATTGGGGTTTTGGCGGCTTAAACAGGCGATAACCGGTCAACCTTGAGGAGACGACACCGGATTTTTGCCTGCTTTGCAGGTGGAGCAGGTAAAAAGTGACTGTTTTGAGGCCATTTATGAAGATAACGCTTGTACATTCAAACCGTATTCAAACCATCAAAACCGAAAAAGTGTGGTAGAATTTTTGTTCTTGATAACGCTACACCTGAATCCCCTACCTAATGCTTTGGGAAGGGGACTTTCGAGACTCAGGTAGGTCACAGAATGCCATTTGCCAAGAGATGGCATTACAGGACACTTTCAAGAGTAGATTGCAACGCTATTCGATCCATTGATTTGCAACCCGACTTTTCAAACGGCCTCTTAGAAAACTCGAACTATTTTTGGTTCTTGCCAATGTCACATTCAAGATTTATTCCATCAGAATAGCCGACAGACCGGTTTCCAAAGCGGGCGGGAAAAATCCCGCTCCTACAAATTTTCATGTGTTTTTAGATCATATGTCTAATGTGACATTATCGAGTGGTTGACAGATACGAACTTAAATTCTGAAATAGGGGAGCGAATAGGACTGTTTGGAAAATGTTGCCTATCATACAGCGTCAATCCATCCCAGTTAAAACGAAAGCAATAACGGCAGCGGTAACAGCCGAGCAATCCGCTGCATTTATGTCATTTCGGTGGCATTAGCCGAGCCTCTCGCCGACACCAAATGACCATTCGGCGGCTTCTCCCGTACTTCCCGCCGCACAATTCAGCGGAAAGTGTGCAATTTGTGCAAAATTTGCTGCATTTTGAACATTTTCAGCACAAATTCATATCCATAATTGACGTTATTTAACGTTCCAAACCACGATTGTTGTTGTTATTTATCTTCGTTTAGCCGCCGATTTGACGCTGCAACCACGCGATTATCAAGTCGATTAAGTCAGGGCGTTTGGTCAGAATGTCGGTGCCGCGTCCAGCGCTGGCGAAGGGTTGTACCAATACTTCACCACGGTTGATGGGTTGTAGTGCTTGCACGGCTGGATAAGAAATAGTGTCATCCTGACTGGCGACCATAAGCACTGTGCGCGGGCTGAAGGCACCCATCGCTTGCTGCATAGCGGGACTATCCGATGGACTGAGCAGGACAGCGGTGTCACAGAGTTTATCTGCCGAACAACCAATGAGAGTGGTATCCGCGCCATCAACTGCTCCAATAACTCCCAAACGGGCGGGATCAGCATCGCCACTGGTGAGGGCCTGAAGCATGACGGTGAAATCAGCCTGTGCATTATCGGTTCGCAGTGGCATGACGAGTACGGTGAAGTTCGCCTCAAAGATGCGCTGCGGTAGGTTGCCCCACGCATTAATATCGGGACCTATCATGAGGATGCCCGGATGGCGCACATTGTCATTCTTTTGATAGAAAATACCGTTGAGCAGGGTGCCATCCTGCGCCGTAACGATGACCGGTTGACCGGCACTATTGGCGACTGGCGTGCCGATGAAGGCAGGTGGCACAACACTATCCGGTGCTATGGAGGCGACGGTCGCGTTACCAGTGGCGACAACCGCGTCAAAGGATACGTTGGTAGGCTGGACGAGATTGAGTGTAGGACTGGCTTCGATGGTTGGGCCACTGAGGACGGTGGTTGGCGTGAGTGTCGGTGGCGGTAGGAGTGTGTCGCAAGCAGCGAAGAAGGTACAAGATACAAGCAGCAAGAAGAACCCCCACCCCGACCCTCCCCCGCAAGCGATGGAGGGAGTAAATACAACTGATTGGCGGATTGGTTTTAGTGGTATCAAATGTGTATATCCTGTTGGTTCAAGTTTGGGTGGGGCGAGCAAAGACGATCATGCGCTCGCAGCCATCTTCAAATGGATCGAGTTCGGGGCTACCGTAGACTGCTTCGACTGTAAAGCCAGCCACTTGCAAGAGCAAGCGGATTTCGCTATGGAAGAAATAGCGAAAGGTCACGGGCGCGACAGTACGCTTGACGGTGCCATCACCACCGACTTCATCATAAATCCAGTTGATACGGAGGAGCTGCTCGGTACGGTCAAGATTGCTGATGGAATACTGCATCACGAGATGGCCTGTGTCCGGTTCGAGAAAGGTTTTCTCGAAGATCATGGCATCGCTATCCTGCGCGGCGAAGGCATCAGCGGGATTGGGTAAGTCGAGTACCAATAGACCATCAGCGGTAATAAGTTCACGCAGACGGCGCAAGACATTTATTTGCTGCTGCTGTTCGTGGAAGTGCATGAGGCCATTATAAGGCACAAGTACCAATGGATATTTTTGATCCGTTTTGTACTTGAGAACATCGTTTTGAATGAAGGTGAGATATTTTTTTAGGGCAGGTGCATCGTTGGCTTGCTGGCGGGCACGATCCAACATGGCGGGTTCGATGTCGATGCCATGCACTTCGTAGCCGGCTTTGGCGAGATGGAACATGACGCGACCTGTTCCCGCACCAACCTCGAAAATTGGGCTGCCATATTGGGCGGCTAATTCGCTGTACATGAGCAAATCGTCGGTTTTATCTTGATGTTCAGCATCGTAGTAACGGGCGATGGTGACATAGAAGCTCATGAGGTTTTCCTGTCTCGTTTTAAGAATGCGTCTACCGCTTGTACATGTGTTTCGGCTGCCCACAGGGGTGGGAAGAGATCACGTTCGGTTTGCAGCGCGGTTGCATAAGGTTGGTTCAGGCCAGCTTGTAACAGTGTTTTGATGCTATGCAGCACAGGCCGTGCTAGTTGTGTGATGGGTTGTAGATAATCCAGTGCGTGTTCGAGAGCTGATCCGGTTGCGACGACGCGATTCACTAAGCCCATCGCCAGCAATTCGGGCGCTTGCAACACACGCGCCGTGAGCAGTAAATCCATTGCCTGAGTATAACCCACGAGTCTTAAGAGGCGTTGGCCGCCACCCCAACCGGGGATTAGTGACATTTTGGCTTGAACAAAGCCCATACGCGTTTGGTCATCAGCAATACGCAGATCACAGGCGAGGGCAAGTTCACTACCACCACCGAGGGCATAACCATTGATGGCGGCAATGGAGGGAATTGGCAAGTGTTCTATCGCCAGCAGCGTGTCACCCATGAGCGTGATCATCATGCGGCATCCTCTTCAGTGGCATATTGGTGGAGTTCAATGAGATCGCCACCGCTGCAAAAGGATTGCGTACCAGAACCGGTAATGATGAGCGCACGTAGTTCCAAGTCGGTTGTAAGGCAAGTGATGGCCTCGGCCAAAGCGTGCATGGTTGCTAGATTCAACGCATTGCGTTGGGCAGGGCGGTTGATGGTCAAAACGGTGATGTGGTCGGGACGATTTTCGACCAATAATGAATTTGTCATAGTGACGTAGTGTAACGATGGAGTTGGCTGTTGGCGAGGGTAAAAATCTAGCGTAATGGATGATGGTTTATTGTGCAGACACAACTTGCCAAGCGATTTGTTGAAGGGCGTGGGCATCAGCCGGATTGAGTTTTACATCGCCTGATTGGGGATTTCCATCGTCATCGACCAGGGTGTTTGAGATCCGAGCCGGTAATCCTTCGGGCGATTTTTGGTAGATGGTGGCATAGAAAACGCAAGCGGCGAGATAGGAACCGATACTATCAGGATGCGAACCGTCATCTTGGTAGAGTGGTGTTGAAGGGTAGACGCTCACTGTTTTCTGCCAAGCAGGGCCGACAGGTGCGACCAGAATATGCAACTCGCGAGCGATGTCCATATAAGCCTTGGTCAAAAGAGATTGATTCTGTGGAGCATCCTGACGCGACCATGTGAGATACAGGAGGGTTTTTGCGCCGACCTTCTGAATTTCGGTGTTAAAGAGGCGAACCGATTGATGAAATGTGGTGGGGTTGATGCTGTTCTGAACAAAACTTACTCCCAATTCACTTTGTTCTTGCAGCACCACATAATCCCAGCGGCTGCGCTGAATAGCGGCTAAGGCTTTGCCCTGCGCCCAATGATCGGCCAAGCGTGCGCCACCGCCCGCGACCATTTCCGCGTCAACCGGTTTCGATTCGTGGGCGGATAACTCGATCAGAAGTCCGGGCAAGTTATTGACATAGGTGTAGCTTTTGCCGATGAATAAAATGTGAATGGTGTTTCCTCCACCGGTGACGTGAAGTGGCAGCCAAGGTCGCCGAGTGATCAGAACTAATCCCAATAAGCAAAGGCTCAACAATAGTACACCCACTAAAATTGACCACAGTAACGATGGTCGTTTGGGTTTGCTTATTTGCTCAAGCGAGGGCAAGGGCTTAGGCGTGCGTTTTTGTGCCACAGTTTGATTTTACTTGTGAACGAAATGACGAACTGATGACTATTATGATTGTCAAGAATATCATAATCCTGAAGTGTAATCGGGTGTGTTAAGGGAGCGATTTGCCAAAGCCTAGCCCTTTTGCTACAATGCCGCTCGATTTGGGGCATAACTTGTAGACAACATCGGGGGGCGCACAGCAAAACAGGGGAGTTGCGTTTTGCTATGCGCCGTCTTTGTGTAAAGCGACTGACAATTCAATAGATGTTTTCGAAGAGGGTTTTGATGCGACGGACGGCAGCGTGGATATTTTTATTAGGGATGCTTTTTGGGGGATCGTTGGTGTCGGCACAGGGTGGCGGTTTATTGACCAGCCTTGCGCGTGATGCCAAGTTCCGTGACGGGCCGGGTACGAGCTATTTTATTTTAGGTGTGGTCAAATCCGGTACAACCATATTGCTTGACGGACGCGCTCCGGGCGGCGGTTGGGTGCGGGGTATTACCCCCGACGCAAAAATCGGTTGGGTAGTCGATACTTCGGTGGCCGCGAATGCTGACCAAATTGCCGCACTGCCCAAAGTATGGACGGATGTGCCGTTTACACTCGGTGCGCCCGCTGGAAATGGCGGAGTCGAAGCGGCTGCTCCTCCGGCGGCAGCCTCTAACCCGACACCTGTACCGGCTGCGGCTGAGCAAACGACGGCCAACGTTTCAACTGGAGCGGCGAACGGTGTCGAGGTCAAAGTCGGCAGCAACGTCAATATGCGTGATAACCCCAACGGCGGCATCATCGAGCGGGCGAAGGCTAACGCCAAGTTCGTAGTCGATGGTAAGAATGCGACACAAGATTGGGTACGCGGGACATTACCAAGCGGTGCCAAGGGCTGGATTGCCGTGCGATACGTTGTCATTACAGGGAAGCAGGTAGAGGATTTGCCTGTAGTGGAAGGTGGCGCAAGCGGCGCACCAAGCGCGGCAGCAGCACCCGCAACGACGACTGATGGAGGGGCTGCACCTGCCGCGCCCATTGTTCCAGTTGTCGCTTCGACACCGATTAAGGGATTTAGCTATGGCGGTCATGTTGACGGTTTCGGAGATGCTACTGTTAACGCGATGCACCAAGCCGGTATGAGCTGGGCTAAGCGGCAATGGCGCTATATCGCCGGACAAAATCCGGGGGATGTGGCAGGTATTATCAATGATGCCCATGCAAAAGGTTTCCGTATTTTGATCGGGATTGTAGGGCAAACCGGTGATGTCAATAACGGTGGCTACTTCGACCAATACGCCGCATTCGTAGGCGGCGTGGCGGCTCAGGGTGCGGATGCCATCGAAGTATGGAATGAAATGAACATTGACCGTGAATGGCCTTCGGGCAGCATTGACCCCGGTAAATATACGGATTTGCTGCGCCGTTCTTATGGCGCGATTAAAGCTGCAAATCCCGGTACGTTGGTGATCAGCGGCGCACCTGCTCCTACCGGTTATTTCGGTGGATGCAGCGCTGGCGGCTGTGATGATGCGGCTTATATCGCAGGGATGGCGGCTGCGGGCGCGGCTAACTATATGGACTGCGTCGGCCTCCACTACAACGAAGGTATCCTCAGCCCGAACCAGACCAGCGGCGATCCGCGTGGCAGCAGTGGTTATTACACTCGTTACTTCTGGGGCATGGTCAACACCTATTCGAAAGCCTTCCGAGGGGCGCGGCCTCTGTGCTTTACCGAGTTGGGCTATTTGACACCGGAAGGATTCCCACCGCTGCCGGGTTCATTTGGTTGGGCAGAGAATGTGACCGTGGGGCAGCAAGCCTCGTGGATCAAGCAGGCAGTAGCCCTTTCACGCAGCAGCGGTAAGGTGAAAATCCTTATTGTGTGGAATATTGACTTTACCAGTTACGGCGATGACCCGATGGCGGGTTATGCGATTATTCGTCCGGGTGGTGCGTGCCCCGCTTGCGAGGCATTAGCAAATTAACATAAAAGTTTGTGTGGGATGTGAATTAACAAATTAAGACGGAGAAAGAACCTCACCCCCTAGCCCCTTTCCTATGCTTTGGAGAGGGGAATAAATCAGGTGAAACTCATCCGTAGTAAATCGTTAAAGAGCATTATGTACAAACTTACCTGATCTGTAAAAACAGCTAGCAGTCTGTTACCTAAAAGTAATAAGACTGATAGCCAGAAGGAAAGTTGAATGGCTGATAACGACATCAAGAAAACTGAGACTCATCCAGTAGCGTCTGTTGATACACAGGACGACACTCCACCACCATTTCGGCGGGTGGAGGTGGGTGAGGTTCCGCTCGATACGCCAACCGAAGAATACTATGAGGAAGATGTGCCACTGCGGCCTACAGCACCAGCACGACGAGGGGGCTGCGGCTGCTGGATTCCGGCGATTCTGACGGTGTTATTGGTGGGCGTATTGGCAATCATCGGGGCGATTTTGCCACCGATCAATTTGCCACAACGTTTATTCGGGATTTCGTTATTCGGCCCGAATTACACGATTTTGAGCGCACAGGCGAACGCTGTCGCGAATAACGGGTTGGCATTGATTGCTGATCCGGGAACATTGGGTACGGATTTTGGTGTCGTGCTGGCTTCAGTGCCGATGAAC
>JACDGI010000893.1 GCA_013821665.1 Anaerolineae bacterium | reverse complement strand
GTGCAACTTTTTGTGCAAAAATGTGGTTTGTTTGCACAAGTTATGTCACACGATATACTTTACACTATTCCAGAGGCAAACGTTGTACTCAAAAACGATTAATCCGAGATGTGGTCATGGCGAAATACGATGTAGTCATTCACGGCGGGACAATTTACGATGGCAGTGGCAGCGCTGGCTTTCCCGGCGACATCGCGATTGATGGGCAGGTGATCTTTGCCATTGGCGCACCGGGAGCATTTGAGGGTGAAACTGAAATTGATGCCACTGGTTTAGCGGTTGCGCCCGGTTTCATCAACATGCTCAGTTGGGCTGTCGAAAGTTTAATTGTCGATGGGCGCTCGCAAGGTGACATCCGGCAGGGTGTGACGTTGGAAGTGGTAGGCGAAGGCTTCTCGATGGGGCCGCTCAGCGACAAGATGAAAGCCGAACACCCTAAGGGTATCCTCGGCGACAAAAATATTGAATATGATGTCGAGTGGTCAACGCTCGGCGAATATCTGGATTTTATGGTGCGTAAGGGTATTTCCTGCAATATCGCTTCGTTTGTGGGATCGGCCACGTTGCGCGTTTACACGATTGGTTATGATGACCGTCCGCCGACCGAGGCTGAACTCGAAAAGATGTGTGAGTTAGCCGAAGTTGCCATGCGGGATGGTGCGGTTGGTCTGGCAACGGCACTCATCTATCCACCGGCTTCCTACGCTAAAACTGACGAACTAATCGCGATTGCTAAGGTGGTGGGTGCCTATAACGGCATGTACATCTCACACCTGCGCAGTGAGGCCGATAACTTCTTAGAAGCCTTAGATGAAATGCTGACTATCTCGCGTGAGGCCAAAATTCGTGCGGAGATTTATCATCTCAAAGCTGCCGGACGCGACAATTGGTCGAAGATGGATGAGGTCATCAGGATTGTGGAAGCCGCCCGTGCAGCCGGTGAAGAGATCACGGCTGATATGTATCTATATCCGGCAGGTGGGACAGGGTTGGAAGCCTGTATTCCGTCGTGGGCGCATGATGGTGGTACGGATGCTTTACGCGCACGTTTGCGTGATCCTGAATCGCGCGAACGCATCAAGACCGAGATGAACACGCCTTCGACCACATGGGAAAATATGTGGTTGAAAGCGGGTACAGCAGACAATATCCTGCTGGCCGAGTTTACGAACCCCGGCCTGAAACAATATATGGGCAAGCGCTTGACCGAAGTGGCGGCTCTGCGTGGGACATCGCCTGAAGACACCATTATGGATCTGATCGCGGAAGATGAAGGCCGCGTTTCCACGATTTACTTCATGATGTCGGAAGACAATATTCGCAAGCAAGTGGCTTTGCCGTGGGTGAGCTTCTGCTCGGATGCTGAATCAAGCTCGCCAGAAGGTGTGTTCTTAAAGTCGAATCCGCATCCCCGCGCTTATGGGAATTTCGCTCGTTTGCTCGGTCATTATGTGCGGGATGAAAAACTGGTCAGCCTTGAAGAAGCCATCCGCCGTTTGACATCCTTTCCGGCACACATGCTGCGCATTCAAAAGCGTGGTGCGTTGAAAGCCGGACACTTCGCGGATGTGGTCGTGTTTGATCCGGCCAAGGTACAAGACCACGCCACCTTTGAAGAGCCACATCACTTCGCGACGGGGATGGTGCATGTTTTCGTCAATGGCACGCAGGTGCTGAAAGATGGCGAACATACGGGTGCGCTGCCGGGGCAGGTGGTACGTGGGCCGGGTTGGGCCGGACGGTCAAAATAAGATGTTGAAATTAGGGGGCGTTTGAGTGAAGTTTTTTACAACGTGTTTGGCAACTGAAACCAATACCTTCTCGCCGATGCCAATCAGTGAGAAAAGTTTTTTCGTGTCGCGACATGGTGATTACAGTACTTATCCGCCCTATCGGGACTCAACGGTGGCCTTGTTCAGGAAGTGGGCAGCCGCGCGGGGTTGGGAAGTCGCTGAAAGTATCATCGCCAACGCCGAGCCAGCCGGAATCACCTTGCGCAAGGCTTATGAAGGCTTCCGCGATGAAATCCTCGCTGATTTGAAAGCGGCTTTACCAGTGGATGCGGTGCTGCTCGATCTGCATGGGGCGATGGTGGCTGATGGTTACGATGACTGCGAAGGTGATTTGATCGCGGCTGTTCGGCAGGTTGTCGGTGCCAAGATTCCCATTGGTGTCGAGCTGGATTTGCACTGTCACATTACCGAGAAAATGGTGAGTAACGCGAGTATCATCATTACCTACAAAGAATATCCGCATACCGATACGGCTGATCGTGCGCTCGAACTTTTCAATCTGATTGCGGCGACTGTCGAAGGCAAGATACACCCGACAATGGGCACTTTCGACTGTCGGATGATCGGCTTGTTCTATCCAACAGCCGAGCCAATGAAAAGTTATGTCGCTCGGTTGAAAGCTCTGGAAGGCAAAGACGGCGTGCTGTCTGTGTCGTTGGCACACTGTTTCCCTTGGGGCGATGTGCCGGACTTGGGCGCAAAGACGCTGGTCGTGACCGATAACAATGCGGCACAAGCCTCCAAACTGGCCGAGGATTTGGGACGTGAATTGTATAACATGCGCGAGACGGTTTATCCACGCTATCAAGGGATCGACGCGGCACTCGACGAGGCTTTGGCACTGGGTAAGTCGCCGGTGGTGCTGGCCGATGTATCCGATAATTCAGGTGGTGGCGCACCGGGGGACTCGACCTTTGTGCTGCGCCGTTTACTGGAGCGCAAAATTGAGAACGCGGCGCTGGGCTGCATCTGGGATCCGGTTGCGGTTTCGGTAGCGATGGATGCCGGAGTCGGCGCAAAACTGGACATGCGTATTGGTGGCAAGATGGGGCCGATGTCCGGCGATCCGGTAGACATCCGCGTGAAGGTGGGCAAGATTGCGCGCGGTGCCACGCAGATGTTTGCAGAAGGGCCATCGCCGCTGGGTGATGCCGTCGCGTTACATGGCCCGAATGGGATTGACATTGTCGTCATC
>JACDGI010000117.1:10671-14401 GCA_013821665.1 Anaerolineae bacterium | reverse complement strand
GACACTGGTTTCGCTGAGGGCAGCGGCGTTAGCAGGATTTGTGCCGCCATCGAGTGCGGCGATGTCATTGAAGGTGCTGCCTGCACCGAGTAAATGGAGGATATGTTCGATACCGTCAGGATTAACTTTGAAGATTTTGATGCTGCCAGTCTCAATCAGCCATAGGCCAATGGCGGGGTCGCCCTCGTGGAAAATCGCTTCGCCTGAGGCAAACTGACGGTGCAATGCCTGTACTGCCAGAAGATCAATTGTGGTTTGAGAACATTCTTCGAAGTAAGGCTGCTTGCGAAGCAAATCGGCTAGAACTGACATCATGACCACTCTGGATCGAAAATAAGTCCTAGATTGTAGCGCACTAATCACATAAGGTTAACAGGCGGTGTATTCGACTGATGTTCTGATGTAAATGTAAGGTTGGAATTCAGTTAAATGAGTGTTTACAATTTACCCTGTTCTATTAATAGCATGGTAACTTGGCTTTTACCATTAGCACATTTTAGAATGTGATGAAGACGTTTATTCAATTTGAGCAAGCAGGACAAAATGTGCAAATATTCGGTCAATAATCTCCTAACGCACTGTGACTACGGACCTTCGGGCAATCACATCGCTCTAGGTTTTCCCCACTCTCTTTCCTCTCAATGTCTCAACATCACCTTTCCGCGTGGTGAAATCGTGTGCCATGTTTTTAAATTGCCAAACATCTCCTCAGACTAAATCAATGGACGTAGCCGTATCGCTGTGCATATACCATTCGGGCACTCGCAGAGAATTGGACATTCTAGTCAAAACCTATAAAAGATGATTATGCCTGCGGGAATGGAGAGGCATATAGCACAGGGAAATATGCCGCATTTCTTCAGCATTAGAGGCAATTGATCTTAGGTATAATCTTGAAAGCTAATCATGCATTAAGATTAGTACTGTTGATTTGTCACCGTCATTTAAGCTTAGCTATACTTATTTGCTTTACGAGCGTCGATGTATGCTCGGAATATCACCGGTAAGATTTTCTATGGAGGCATGGTCGTTGCCTTATCGACGATGCATTGATTCAATTCCTCGCTTAAGCTTTTACAGTAATGCTTTTGGCTTGCGTGAAAAGCAGCATGTAGTCAGGCCCTCCCGCTTTACTATCCGTACCGCTCATGCCAAATCCGCCGAATGGGTTTTGGGAGACCATTGATCCGGTGCATTTCCGGTTGAAGTACAAATTACCAACGTGAAATTCACGCTCAGCACGTTCTAGACGCGCACTATCACGACTGTATAGTGATCCAGTCAAACCATATTCAGTATTGTTGGCGATATGAAGCGCTTCGTCAAAATCAGTTGCACGGGTGAGAGCCAGCACAGGGCCAAAAATTTCGTCGCAGGCAACTTTCGCATCGGCAGCAACTTCGCCAAAAATCGTTGGTTTGAAGAAATAGCCTTTGGACGTATCTTGTAAGGTTTCGCCGCCAAGAAGCAGATTCCCCTCATGAGTTCCAACTTCTAGATAATGGTTGATTTTTGCAACGGCTTCATTGTCAATCACAGGCCCCATATAATTATCCGGTGATTGCTCAGGTGAACCCATCTTAATGTTCCCAGCCAGTTTCACCACCTTTGCGGCAAGCTGGTCATAGACTGAATCCACGATGATTGCGCGTGACCCGGCACTGCATTTCTGTCCCTGAAAACTAAAAGCCCCTGTGACAATTCCCTGTGCGGCCATATCTAAGTCAGCCGTCTCGTCCACAATAACGGCATTCTTACCACCCATTTCAAGGATGGAACGCTTCAGCCATTTTTGTCCGGCGTGGACTTTGGATGCCTTTTCATAAATGCCGATACCAACCTCACGCGAACCGGTGAACGCAACGAAACGTGTTTTGGGATGCTGCACCATGCGTTCGCCAACGATCTCGCCGGGGCCAGTAACAAAATTGAGTACACCGGCTGGTAAACCGGCATTCCAGAACAACTCGCTGATGATAAAACCGACAAGTGGTGTTTGTTCAGCAGGTTTCAGCACAACGGTATTCCCTGCCAACAGTGAGGCAGCAACAAGTCCAGTCAATATGGCAGCGGGGAAGTTCCATGGCGGGATGATTGCGCCAACACCCAACGGAATATACTGCAAATGGAGATGTTCGCCGGGTGATGTGCCTAGCAATTGGCTACTATCGGCAATACGCAGCATTTGACGGGCGTAATATTCAATAAAGTCGATGGCTTCACAGGTTTCGCCGTCCGCCTCATCCCAGCTTTTACCAGCTTCCAACACCAGAAGGGCACAAAACTCAAATCGGCGACGGCGTATTTCAGCGGATACACGGAGGACAGTTTCAACGCGCGATTCAACAGATGTATGCTGCCACGACTCGAAAGCACGGGTAGCGGCTTCAATCGCCATATCCGCATGATCGGCGGTTCCGTTGGGGAAGTACCCCAAAACTTCCTGCGGACAAGCCGGATTGATAGAGGGAAATACATCATTGAGTTCGATCTTCTCATCCCCAATGACCATCGGATAAGTTTTGCCAAATTGAGCGCGAACACTTTCAAGTGCTTGACGCAATGCGGTGATATTCGCTTCCTGCTTAAAATCAATGTTCGGCTCATTACGGAATTCAGATAACATGTAAAACACCTTCTTGGCTGAAACTAAGGAGAACGACCACAAGTGTATGCAAAGTGACATAAAATCGTAAGCGCTCACAGTATAAGGGTCTGAGGATCCAATTACATCGTGTGGTTATCCAAAAACTTGGAACAACAAATAGCGGCTGCAACCTATGAAATGAATTTGTGTCTAGCGTCAATGTGTTGGCCTTCTTTTGGAATGTGAATATTCCATCCACACCTATTTCTCGCAAAATATTTTCTGCCTGTGCGCAGGTCGCTAGTCCTTTCATTCTGACACTCAAATTCTATTCAAATCTACAAGTTGTTGGACAAGTCAGCCAAGAACTTGTAGATCATGTCCGTTATATTCACCTGTTATCAGGACAATGAGTGATTCCTAACGTCAGGCTATCGCTCGTGACTCACAGTAGCCAAACAACCCACTCTGATACCAGACCAATCATCGTCGCCACGATTTATTCATCCTCCTAATATGCACTGTTGAAGGCGGTGCTTCAACATATGAAAGGAGCAGCCATACATCTCATCTTTAATGCTCCAGCACGAATACATATCAAAAATAGAAAATTTTTCACGAGCTTCGGGAGAAAAACTAATGAGTACTAAGAAAATGAATCGACGCGAATTTTTGAAGGTAGGCGCTGCGGGTACAGCAGGTTTGATCGCTGCTAACGCTGACCTCAACTTGGTTAGCGCGGCTCATCCTGTACGGGCGCGGCGGATGCAAACCACCACTGTCACCTTGATTGATCCTTGGGCTGCGACCACCTTTGGTGACGCGCACGCTTCCCAAATTAAGCGTTTTATGGATAGCCATCCCAATATTAAGATCGAACGTTCCGATGTGAACTTCAATGACTTCCGCCAACTGCTCATTCAAGGTGCTGCTGCTGGTCAACTGCCAGATATTGCCCTGATTGATAATCCCGATTTCCACGCCTTCGCCGCCTTGGGGGTTCTGAGCGACCTCACTGACAAAGTAAAGTCGTGGGGCGAGGCGGATTTGTATTTCCCCGGACATTGGAGTTCCACCGTTTATAAGGGCGTTAATCATGGCGTACCGTGCTTTAGCAACTGCCTCGCGTGGTGGACAAATACC
>JACDGI010000117.1:0-10661 GCA_013821665.1 Anaerolineae bacterium | reverse complement strand
AAGAGGCGGGAGTCGAGACTCCCACCACATGGGACGAACTCGTCGCAGCATCTAAAGCCCTAACGACCAAAGAACATTACGGAGCTGTTGTTTCGGGCAGACATACCGAGGAAGGGGCGTTCCAATTTGAAGCATTTCTGTGGTCAGCAGGCTGCGATCTGGCAACGTTGAATGATGCAGGCGGGCAGAAAGCTCTTCAGTTATGGGTTGACCTCGTGAATTCGGGTTATATGTCACAGGGCATTCTGGGTATGGGGCAATGGGCCGCCAAAGACGAATTTGGCAATCGCCGCGCAGCCATGATGTTGAACGGCCCTTGGAACATTCCCGATATGAAAGCCAGTTACCCCGACGTGAAATGGGAGGTTTCTGCTATCCCGAAAGATAAGGTTGTCTCGTCTATTCTCGGTGGTGAAAACTACGGCATCACCAAAGACAGTCCCAATGTTGATGCTGCTTGGGAGTACATCGCTTGGACGCAGGAACCAGACAATTACAAGCAGTTCATCAAGGAACTTTCGATGTTCCCCAGCCGCTCGGACGTGGCTCAAGACACCTATTGGGCGGACGACCCGGTTTTGAGTGTGTTCCTTGAACAGATTAAGATTGCTCGTGCCCGTGCTTATGGGGCGAATTATCTTGAAATATCCAATGCCCTTCAGGACGCGATGCAATCAGCACTGACCGGAGCAAGCAGCGTCAAAAATGCGCTGGATAAGGCGGCTGGCATTATCACCCCGCTGCTCCCAACCACTTAAGTTTATATGACACCAATTGTAGGGACATGCTTCACTGTCCCTACAACTCCATTTAAAGAATTGTCAGGCTTAAATTCATGGATGTTGAGCAATCTCGCGCACCGGTCTATTTGCCATCGCGATTCCCGGCAATGAGGGTGCAATTACGCAAAAGCAGGAACTATTTGTTTGTCGTTCCCATGCTGATATTCATTATTCTGATGGTCGGGTATCCGATCTTTGTCAACATTCAAATGAGCTTTTATGATGTCAATGTTCAGACCTTTCGTTCCGGGAATGCACCCTTCGTGGGACTGGATAATTATCTCAAACTGCTGCATGACCCTGCCTTTCTAAAAGCGGTGACCCTCTCGTTTACCTTCACCACTATATCCATAATTTTACAGTTCACAGTAGGCTTCGCGCTGGCCCTTTTTTTCAAAAACCCCTTTCCCGGCAACGGTGTCTTACGGGCTATGCTGTTATTGGCATGGTTATTACCTGCCGTTGTGGTGGGCAATATTTTTCGTTGGATATTGGATGGCGACTATGGGGTATTAAATTATTTTTTGCAGAGTATTGGTTTTTTGCAGACTAAAACGTATTGGCTGCTCAATCCAAATACGGCGCTTTTGGGTACGATCCTCGCCAATGCCTGGGTAGGGATACCGTTCAATATGATGCTGTTGCTAGCAGGTCTACAGAACATTCCAGAGACACTCTATGAGGCTGCTAGCATTGATGGCGCTGATTCCACAAAGCATTTTCGTTACATTACACTGCCGATGATGCGTCCAGTAGCGCTCGGCATTCTCTTACTCACTTTCATTTATACCTTCAAAGTGTTTGACCTCATTTACATTATGACAGCGGGTGGTCCGGTGGACGCTACCACAGTCCTTCCTATTCATATCTACAGGCTAACATTCTCCTTCTTTCGCTTCGCGCAGGGCGCAGCGGCTGCCGTATTGTTATTGCTGGGTTTGCTATGTTTGGCAATCGGTTATTCGCGCTTAATCCAAAGGGAGGAAGCAGCGTGATCTTATCGCGAAGTCGTTTTGTGCGGAAAGGCTATGCTAGAACATTCATTGCCATCATTTTTGTAGTGGTCTATTTATTTCCAGTTTATTGGATGGTGGCAACATCGCTCAAATCCAAAGGTGCTATTTTCGCTGTACCGCCCCAGATTGTTCCGATCCCTCCCAATATAACCTCCTACATCAACGAGGTTATCCATAACCCTGTACTGATTACTGTATTCAGCAACAGTGTCATCATCAGTTTAGGCACGATGTTTCTGACACTCCTCCTAGCTGTTCCCGGTGCATATGGCCTTTCCCGACTCAAACTGCGCGGAAGCGGCCTCATATTACTTATCTTGCTCATCGGTCAATTGCTGCCGAGTATCGTGATCGCGGGGCCGCTGTTCCTCAGTTTCAGTCGTATTGGCCTTCTCAATACCCACTTGGGACTCATACTAGCTGACACAACGTTTACACTGCCGTTTTCGGTCATCATACTGCGGCCTTTCTTTCTGGCAGTACCGAGTGAATTGGAAGCAGCAGCGAGAGTGGATGGTTGCAGCCAATTGGGTGTTCTGTGGCGCATCGTGATTCCATATGTGCGTTCTGGCTTGATTACAGTTGCGGCCTTTGCCTTCTTGATCGCGTGGGGCGAGTTCGTCTTTGCCCTATCGCTGAACACTAAAACAAATCAACCGGTTACGGTGGCACTGAATAATTTTGTGGGGCAATACGGCACACAGTGGAATGATTTGATGGCGACTTCAACAGTGGTTGCACTGCCCATCATGCTGGTCTTTGTGAGTTTGCAGCGTTTTATTGTTGGCGGTCTGACGGCTGGTGCTGTCAAAGAATAAAAGTCTGTTCCAATAGGGAGACAAAGTAGTGAATCTTTTCGATTTGACAGGTAAACGAGCATTAGTCACTGGAAGCAGTCGTGGTATTGGGCGGGCGGTAGCCGAAGGATTGCTCGAAGCTGGCGCTCAGGTGGTTATCAATGGGGTTAATGACCGCCTATTCAAAACCGCACAAGAATTAGCTGCCTCAACGGGTTGCACAGTCATTCCTGTTCAGGCTGATTTATCGCAGCGAGAGGAAAACAAACGCCTGTTTGCAGAGTCGCTCGATAAACTCGGTGGTTTGGATATTCTGGTTGTTAATCATGGTATTCAGCGCAGCCACCCAGCCGAAGCTTTTCCGATTGAGGATTGGGATACAGTACTCGAAGTTGATTTAACCTCGCTGTTTATGCTCGACCAGTTAGGTGGGCAACACATGCTGACGCACGGTGGCGGCAAGATCATCAATGTGGCTTCGCTGCTCAGCGTCATCGGTGGAACAACCGTGCCAGCCTATGCAGCGGCTAAAGGGGGTGTCGCCCAATTGACCAAAGCCCTTTCTAACGAGTGGGCTGGACGTGGCGTAACCGTTAATGCGATTGTGCCCGGATTCATACATACCGATTTGACTGAAGATTTAGTCCATGATCCGGGCGAGGGAGCGCGTTTGCTGGCACGAATACCTGTAGGCCGTTGGGGAATACCGGATGATTTAAAAGGCATCGCTGTGTTTCTCGCATCAGCAGCTTCCAATTACGTGAGCGGCGCGATTATCCCTGTTGACGGTGGCTTTCTGGCACGTTAATCCAATTTATTTAACAACACTCCAAATTGTTGGATGCCTTTACAAAAAAATTGTAGATCAATCTGGCTATAGTCGTCCCTGAAGAAAGTCCATGCGGATGGGAAATACGCTTCCGACAATCATTGCACACTATCCCTTCTCGGTAGGCAAAAGATCATTTTTTGTAATTATGGAGGATTGAACGATGAGGTACAGAATACGTTTTATGATCTTCATTTTAGCGGCAGGGGTCTTATCGCTGACCATTGGGATAACATCTGCACAGGACGCACGCAAAGTCCTGGTCACGGCAACCACAGCCGGTGATCCACAAAGTATTGATCCCCAACGTGCCAGCGATCAAGGTGGCGTTAATCTGTCGAATGTTCTATTCCCCGGATTAACCCGACTTGACGAAGAAAAAATCCACGAAGTCGTTCCCGGTATTACCACAGGTTGGGATATTTCTGACGATGGCACCGTCTATACGTTCCACATTATCCCCAATATACCTTGGGTACATTACAACGCGGATACTAGCGCAGTCGAGCAGGTTATGGATGACAGTGGGAAACCACGTTATGTGACCGCGAAAGATTTGGTCTTTAGCTTTACACGGGCGCTTGATCCGGCTACTGGTGCGACAGGCGCGTATATGCTCTCGCCTGTTGTTGTGGGTGGCGATGCATTCAATGCAGGTAAAGGAAAGGCATCAGACCTCAAAGTTCGTGCGGTTGACGATTTCACTTTTGAAGTCACTGGCCCGGAAAAAGTGGCTTATGCGCTTGGTATTTACGGCCTCATCACCTCACGCGCAACACCCGAATGGGCGATTGAAGCTGGTGGCGACTCGTGGACAGAACCGGAAAACATTAACAGTTATGGGCCTTTCGCGCTCAAAGAATGGGTACATGAAGACCATATGACCTTCGTCAAAAATCCATTCTGGCCGGGTTCGCAAGGTTATTCACAGGCCAAATTAGATGAACTCGTCATCCGTTTTCTAGATGATGGCTCACAACTGCGCGAATATGAAGCTGGTAATTTGGATGTTGTGCCCGTTGTTCCCAGCGACCAATATGATCGGGTAAGCACCAATGCCACCTTGAGTAAGGAACTCACCGTATTTGCAGGCATGTGTTCGACGGATTGGAATTTCAACACCCAGAAACCTCCGTTTGATAATGTCCACATCCGCCGCGCATTTTCCTACGCAGTTGATCGCCAATCACTGGCTGATAATGTGTTGAAAGGTGGACGCATTCCCGCCCGTTGGTATACACCGCCTAGCATCGCTTTTGCGCCAACACTGGAAGACAATCCTACTCTGGGTATCGCCTTCGACGCGGCAAAAGCCAAAGAAGAATTAGCGCTTGGCTTGAAGGATTTAGGCGTTGGCGCGGTCGATCAACTGCCATCCATCACGGTTGATTTCGGTGATTCGCCAACCAACAATTCTATCGGTCAGGCACTTCAGGTCATGTGGAAGGATACGCTAGGCGTTAGTGTGAGTCTCAATCCAATGGATCGAACCACTTACTGGACGCTTATGGGGCAGGATTCAGGCCAGATTCATGCGGGCGGTTGGTGCCCCGATTACAACGATGCCAACAATTACACCCATGATGTGTTGTACTCAACCAGCAGCAATAATTTCGGTCACTGGAACAATCCGGAATTTGATGCACTGATTGATAAAGCACGGGTCAGCAGTGATCCTGACGAACGACGAAAGCTATATGTTCAAGCCGAAGAATTGGAAATTGTCGATCAAGCAGCGACCATGCCACTCGTTTGGGAAAGCATCCCAACCTTGAGCAAACTTTATGTAACTCGCACGTTTGCACCCAGCCGTGTCGAGGCGTATTGGGCATGGGACATTAACCGTAGTTCGTAACATTTATATTCTCGGATCTTCATGTCTCTGTAGGGGTGTGTCACCTCCTCTCGCCCCTACAAAAAACACTCGACTCGTCAGTGAATTATCATTCGTGAGTGTCGGTAGGGTCTAGCTAACTGGAATTGGCACATGGGGAAATTCGTCGTTCAACGTTTTTTATGGATGGTGGCTGTGTTGGTGGTCGTGTCTGCAACCACCTTCACTTTGATGCATGCTATTCCGGGCGGGCCATTTAGTCAGGAAAAGGCTTTGCCCGCCCAGACGCTCGCCCAACTGAACAAAAAATACAATCTTGATTCCCCTCTTTTCGCCCAATTTGTCGATTATGTAGGCGATATTCTTATACCGGTGGTGATGACCGGAAAACAGCAGAAATCGCTTGACCATGATTATCTTATTAATCTGAAATTACCCTTTGAAGACAATGCGACGTTGCGCTGGATGAATTTTGGACCATCCTTCAAATCGACCAGTCGCACGGTTAACGATATTTTTCGTGATAATTTCCCAATCTCATTTCAGTTAGGCATCATCGCGTTGATCATTTCAGGGGTGATGGGTATTCCGCTTGGCATTCTCTCTGCCCTCAAACGTAACACGATTTATGATTATGTCGGAATGGGTGTTGCCATCGTCGGCGTGGCTGTTCCGGTCATCATCACCGCGCCTCTATTGCAGTATTTCTTCGGCGTACAGTTAAAGTGGCTGCCGCTTACGGGTTGGGGAAACCCTAACCAGATGGTTTTGCCTTCACTGACATTGGGTTTCGGTGAAGCGGCCATTATTGCACGTCTGACGCGTGCCAGTTTATTGCAAGTCATGAACAATGATTTCATCCGGACAGCCCGCGCAAAAGGTTTAAGCGAACGCCGCGTCATTATTGTTCACGCCTTAAAAAACAGCATGATTCCAGTCGTGACTGTTTTTGGCCCTGCTATCGCTTATTTGGTGACGGGAACATTCGTGGTCGAAACAATTTTCGGGATTCCCGGCATGGGGCGTTTCTTTGTAACCAGCATCACAGGCCGAGATTATCCAGTCATCATGGGGACGATCCTGATCTTCGCAGTTTTGCTGGTTGTCGTCAATGCATTGGTGGATATTGCCTATGTATGGCTCGACCCACGTATTCGTTATAGCTAATCCAGCACCGCTTGGAGAAATTCTGATATGGCATCCCTGCAAAAATCGGGCCGTCCCACAGCACCGAACACACCGCTTCAGCCAAAGATGGCCGTTGTCCAGATTCAAAATCATCAGCCAAGCAGAAGCCTTTGGGGAGATGCTGTTTACCGATTAGTACGTAATCGGGCAGCCATGTTAGGTGCTATTATCATTCTTCTCAACGTATTGATGGCTATTTTTGCGCCGATGATTGCACCTCAAGCCTATGATGCGGCTGTGTTAGCCGATAATAATGCTGCCCCGGAGTGGATTACCCACATTTTCCCAACCATGATACCGAAATCTGAAGGTGGGTACGTCACGATTAGCCAGAAATATTCGCTGGGAGCGGATAAGCTGGGGCGTGATCTTTTGAGTAGAATTGTCTACGGTGCGCGTATTTCTCTGGCTGTCGCAGTTATCGGCCCGACCTTTAGTATTCTCATCGGGTTAGTGGTTGGGATGATGGCCGGTTATGTGGGCGGCAGGGTTGATAACCTGCTTATGCGTTTGGTAGATGTGATGTATGCCTTTCCGACTCTGCTGCTCATTATTTTGCTTTTAGCCGTGTTCCGTACCAGTTTTCAGAATCAAGCACCCGGTTCGCTGCCATATTTGTTGGATCGCTTGGATGCCAGTATCGGCGGATTACTGTTTGTGTTCATTGGTATTGGTGTAACCGCATGGATGGGTATGGCACGTCTGGTGCGTGGGCAAGTGTTGTCTGTGCGCGAATTAGCCTACATCGAATCAGCCCGTTCAATTGGAGCAAACTCTTTTACCATAATTTTCCGTCATATTTTGCCCAACATCCTCGGCCCACTGATTGTCGCTGAAACCTTAGCTATTCCGTCGTATATTTCCTATGAGGCATTTCTGAGCTTCATTGGCTTGGGCGTTCGGCCTCCGACACCCAGTTGGGGCAGCATGATTTCCGAAGGGGCACAGGTCATTCAGACCTATCCCAACCAAACGATTTTCCCTGCTTTAGCCTTATTTCTAGTGATGTTCGCTTTTAATTTTCTCGGTGATGGCTTGCGTGATGCCCTTGACCCTACAATGCAGGGTATGGACTAATGCCATCTTTCAATGATGAAGGTTTAACCATGTCTGATTCCAACGTAACCCTGCTAATCGAAGCCATACTCGACATGCCGCACTATTCCGAAGTTCAGCTTTCCCCTGACGGTAAAACAATCGCTTTTGTGCTTGGCAAAGCAAATAAAGCAGATCAGAATAAGCCGATTGAAAAATCTATCTATTTGATGGATGTTGCCACCCGTGCCCAACGTCCACTCGCTGAGGGCGTGTCCGTAACTAATGATATGCCGCGTTGGTCGCCCGACGGTCAAAAGCTGGCATTCCTTTCTAACCGTGCTGATTCGAGCGAAATGCAGCTTTACTGCGCGGATTTGCAGACAGGCAATATGCAAGCATTGACCGATTTGAGAGGAGTTGTTGATGCGCCCCAGTGGTTACCTGATGGTCGGGGGATTACTTTCCTTTACGATGGGAACTTAGATAAAGATAAACAGCCTGAGATTGACCCCATTGTTGTTGATGCTAATCCACCCTTTAAGCGCATCTGGTTGCTTGACCTAAAAAGCCGTAACCTGCGTCTTCTATCACCAGCCGGTTGCCATGTTTTCGAGTATGCGCTCTCCCCTGACGCGACAAAATTAACCTTCCTCAAGTCAGCGCATCCCAATCCACATGAAGGTTGGTACAGCGCCCAACTTTATGTACTGAGTATCGCTAGTGGCGATGTGCGACCCATTTGTAGTATGCCGCATCAAATGGGACGATTTAGTTGGTCACCGGATGGGGCAAGCATTGCGTTCGTTTCTTGTGTGATGAGTGACGAAGGCAGCATCGCCGGTGATGTTTATGTGATTTCAGCATCGGGCGGAAAAGCCCGCTGTCTGACCCCTGATATTGACCATACGGTTATGTGGATTGACTGGCGCGACGAGGGCATTCTGTACGGGGCTAGACACATTGAAAATACATTGCTTGGCATGATTGATCCGAAAACCGGAGCAACTCGCATTCTCTCTGAAGCGATGGTTACCATTGGTGGTAACACACAGCAGGTTCATGCCGCACACAACCACACCTTTGCTGCCGTACGTGAAAGTTTCAGTGAGCTATCTAATCTTTACCTTGGTTCACTGGATGGAGGGGATTGGAAACAACTAACTCAACTATCCGTTGATGCTAGTCTGCTACCACCACTGCGAGTCGAAAATAAACATTGGATTGGTCGAGATGGAATGCCCGTACAGGGTTATCTGGTTTATCCCCCCGATTATGTGGCTGGCAAGCGTTATCCGCTGTTTACTCATGTTCATGGTGGACCCTCTTTGTCCTATTCTCCGCGTTATGTCAATTCATGGGAACGACTGATTACCTCGCGCGGGTGTCTGGTGTTGATGCCCAACCCGCGTGGAAGTTGGGGATGTGGTTGTGCTTATCAATCGGCAAACGTGGGCGATTTGGGGGGTGGTGACTGGCAGGACATCAATGCTGGTGTGGACTGCCTGATTGACGAAGGACTGGCTGATCCTGAACGATTGGCAATCGGCGGCTGGAGCTACGGCGGTTATCTGGTGACATGGGCAGTTACCCAAACTGATCGTTTCCGCTGTGCGATTGCGGGCGCATCCATCACCAATTACGAGTCCAACTACGGCGTGGTTAAGAACCGCGAATGGCAGTCCACTATGTTTGGTTCAATGGTCTACGATGATATTGAACTGCACCGTTCACGCTCCCCGATGACCCATATAAAACAGGTGAAAACGCCGACCCTGCTGGTTCATGGTGAACGCGATATATTGGCTCCAACCGAACAGTCGATTGAATTCTACGTTGCTTTAAAGCATTTCAATGTTCCTACACAATTGGTGATCTATCCGCGCGAACCACATGGTTTCCAAGAACGCGCTCATCAGCGCGACCTTTACCAGCGTATCGTAGCTTGGATCGACCAATATCTATTGAATCAATAATCAGATAACTTCTCACAAACTTCAAGGCGATTAAATAACATGGCAGCAAATAAGTTTGTTTCGAACCCCTCGCCCAATGAAATGCCGCATGTCGCTGATGTGGTCATTATTGGTGGTGGCCCGGCAGGCACGGCTGCACTTTGGGCGATTGAACGGGCTGCGCCGGGAACTAAAACCGTTTTAATCGAAAAGAGCGACCGTCTGGGTGCAGGAAGTTCATTAGCCTCGCTGGAAAATTTTCGTACCTGTTGGCCGGCGGTTTGTCTGGCAAAGCAGATGCGCCGCAGCATCGAGATTTTGCAGAACGCTGATGAATATCTGGGTGAAGGAGCAAGCCAGTCGATTGCCCTCAAACAGCGGGGTTATTTGTTCTGTGCCTTCAATCAAACCCAAGCGGATACCTTGAAAGCTGACGTATGTCGGCTGCACGAAATTGGTTTATCGCACATTGAATTTTTGGAAGCTGATGAGGTTGCTTACCGTTTTGGTTGGGTTGGCGCTCAGGTTGTAGCAGCGAAATATGACCCGATTGCTGGCTGGCTTGATTCCAATGCTTTGATCTATAAGTTTGTCCAGAGTACTCATAAAGCTCAAATCCTACTAGGTATCCAAGATGTGCAAATAAAGGTTGCTCAGGGGCGTGTGGTGGGTGTTATAACTCCTAATGGTGTTATTGCCACATCAAAAGTGGTGATTGCGACCGGAGCCAACGCACGGACAGTGGGACGTACAGCAGGTGTAGAACTACCTATCGTTTTACGCCCACGCCAAAGTTTTACGACTGGTTGGCGACACGAGGCATTCCCCGAAGATGGCCCAATGATAATCGGTGCTGCTCCTTTTCCTCATGTACGCCCTGAAGCACAAACGGGTGCGATTTTCGGCTGGGAATACACATGGCATAACAAGAATGCAGGTTCAGAATATGGCACGAACCTCGCTCATGATGCGATTATTGACCCGCTTTATCCTCCTGCTCCCTTCAAAGACCCTCGATTTCCATCAATGGTGTTGGCGTTGATGGCACGACAATTCAGTCATGAAGGTGGGCAGGGGTTTAATGATTCACGTTATCTACGTGGCATCTCACATAATATTGGCTATTATATTTATCGGGACGAGTCGGCGGCCTACAACACGGATATCGAGGGCAAAAAACAGACTTATATCAGCGAACGTTCCATCATTGATGCACATCCTCAGG
>JACDGI010000116.1:3248-14426 GCA_013821665.1 Anaerolineae bacterium | reverse complement strand
GCGAAGGGTAGATCAACCAGCGTGTTCAGAATTTCTTTGCCGGGGAAGCGATACGTTACCAGTATATAAGCAGTCAACGTGCCCATAATCACGTTAATCACGGTCATCAAAGCCGCAGTCCACAGGGTCAGCCAGATGGCGTTGATTGCCGCAGGCCGTACCAGACTCGCCCAGAATAAATCCAAGCCGGAACGCAAACCTTCAACATTAACGACCACCACCGGCACAGCCACAAAGGCCAACAGATAGGTCGCTGCGGCTAGACGCAATCCCCACTGCCCCCACGCTGGTTGTGTGCGCCGCGTCGGAATTTGGATTTCTCGGCCCGGAGTTAACGGATAAGATGTCATCATGTCCTATATTATGCTGGTTTCAATACCGCGATAACAGTGAGGGACAGCCTATAAACTGCCCCCACTTGTCCTACTGAAGCGAAGCTAACGTTTAGCCCTTAATCGTGCTAATGATCTTGCTGATGCTGCCGTTATCCCCAAAGAAAGTCTTGCGAGCGTCAGCCCACGTCTTGAATTCTTCAATGGTGAACTGGTCAGCAATCGGGGGGAACGTCAGGGCGACAGCGCCGTCGGCAGCGGGGGTGGCTTCTGCTGCGGGTGTCGCTTCGACATTGACATTGTACTTCTTGGCAACATCCGAATTCACCGGACGGAAGCCGTGTTCAGCGAATATTTCCTGACCTTCTGCCGAATACAGATAGTCAATGAAGGCCTGAGCAACTTCACGTGTGCCGTGCTTATCCACATAAGTATCGACCAACGCAATCGGGTTTTCGATGAGAATAGTCGATGTCGGGTAAACGATTTCGAATTTGCCACCGGATTGCAGACCGGCATAGACTTCATTTTCGTAGGTAATGGCGACATCACCGATGCCGTTTTCGAAGGTCAAGAAGCTCTCACGTCCATCTTTGTCGAAGGCTGCCACGTTGGTGATGAGCTTGGTCAGGAATTGGGTTGCGCCGTCATCACTGGCATCAAAGCCGGTGACATGTCCACGACGAGCCGCGCCGTAAGCACCCAGAATATTCCACTGTGCGCCACCGCTGGTCACGGGGTCGGGGGTCACAATCTGAAGGCCATCCTGTGCCAAGTCTGCCCAATCTTTGATGCCCTTGGGATTACCGGGGCGAACCGCCAACACCACTTCTGAGTCGGTCACGAAGCCCATATATTCGTTGTCTTTCCAGTCGTGGGTGATGAGCTTGGCATCCACCAAACGCTGCACATCGGGTTCAATCGACAGATCAACAATGTCGGCTTCAAAACCACCGACTACCGCACGGGATTGCGAACCGGATGCGCCGTAGGATTCCGAGATTTCGACTTGCTGCTTTTTGTCTTTCAGCCACTTGGCCTGGAAAGCCGGGATCAGATCGCCAAAGGCTTCACGCGGGACAGCATAGGCCGCTAATGTCAGACTAACAGGCGCAGGCGCATCTTGCGCGGCGACCGGCGCAATAACGGTGACGAGCAATAGTACTAACAAAATCGAAGTGATACGAACAGTGCGTTTCATGTTGAATATTCTCCTTAAACTCAAGTCCAAAAATGCGATTGATGTGTGAAAACGATGAATTAGCGACAGCAACAACAACACTGTTGGCTGCGACAACCCACCAGTTCACGCGCGCGATAAAGCGGCACAATCGATCTTGGGACAGAGTAGAGATGCATCCGTCTAAGCCCTTTCTTTAGCTTGTACGCCGCGCATTAGTACGCGGCTGACTTCGGGACGTGTAAATTCGACCGGCAGCAGTTCGCCGCGTGAGAGTTTCTCGCGCACTTGCGTACCACTGAGGATAAGATGCTCGCTTTTATCATGTGGGCAGGTTTTTGAACTGACGATCTGACCACAAGACTTACAATAGAAGGTATGTTCGAAAAACAGCGGTGTGATGCCCAGTTCTTCCGGCTCAAATTCGTCAAATATCAATTGCGCGTCGTAAGTGCCGTAGTAGTTGCCGACACCCGCATGGTCACGCCCCACAATAAAGTGTGTGCAGCCGTAGTTCTTACGCGCCATCGCATGGAAAATGGCTTCGCGTGGACCCGCGTAGCGCATAGCTGCCGGGAAAACTCCCAACAACACCCGTGAGGCGGGATAGTAGGACTTGAGAATGGCCTGATAACTTTCGACACGCACATCGGCTGGAACATCATCCGATTTGGTTTCACCGACCAGCGGTTGAAGGAACAAACCATCGACGATTTCCAGCGCGGTTTTCTGGATGTATTCATGAGCGCGATGGATGGGATTACGGGTTTGGAAGCCCACAATCCGTCGCCAGCCGCGTTCGGCGAAGATGGCGCGGGTTTGCTTGGGGGTGTAACGCAGTTCGGCAAATTCGGTTTGGGCGCGGAGTGGCAAGTCAATCACATCGACTGAACCGGCCAGATATACAGGCCCTAACTTGTAAAGACGTGCCACGCCGGGATGTTTGTCCTCGGTGGTGCGGAAAACATTCTGGGCTTCAACCTCACGGTCGTAGGTGTATTTTTCGCTGACGTGCAAAATCGCTAGCAAGCGTTCGCTGCCCTCAACCTGCTCAACCAGCGCAACATCCTGTCCAGCTTGGATGCGTTCAGCTTGTTCGGCGCTGACCGAGAGCGTCACGGGAATAGTCCAAGGAAGGCCATTCGCCAGCCGCATATTATGGACAACCGAAGTGTAATCAGCCTCATCCATGTATCCGGTTAGAGGACTTAATGCGCCAACGGCGATCATTTCCAGATCGGCTAAATTCAGTTCACTAAGGATGATCCGTTCGAGGCCGTTGGCCTGTTGGATGGCGGCATCACGCGCATCACCAGTGAGCTGACGGTCAATTAATGTCCCGCCATGCGGGGCGATTTGCGGGAAAGTCTTGGTCATGAGGCGGCTTCTACTTCCAGTGCCGGGATCAGGTTATGCTGTTCCAGATACGAAATAATGATATTCACACTTTGTTCGAGGGTTTCTTTGTCGGTATGGAGGGTGATTTCGGGATTCTCCGGCGCTTCATAAGGATCATTAACACCGGTAAAACCTTGAATTTGGCCTGCGAAGGCTTTGGCGTACAAGCCTTTTACATCGCGGGAGGCACAAACTTCCAAGGGGGCATTGACGAAAACTTCGATGAAGTTGGTGGTTTGCTGGCGCACATTATTGCGGGCTTCACGGTAGGGCGAGATGAATGAGGCCACCACGCCGACCTTATTGCGCGAAAGCAGCTTGGCGACGAAGCAGACGCGCTCAATATTCTTATCGCGGTCTTCTTTGCTAAAGCCCAGATCACGCGTAAGACCTTCGCGGACGGTGTCGCCGTCCAGACGTTCGATGAACAGCCCGCGCTCGTGCAGTTCATTTTCCAGCGCCACTGCTACGGTGGTTTTGCCCGCGCCAGAAAGACCAGTCAACCACAGTGTAAAGCCTTGTTGTGTCACAGTTCCAAACTCTCCTAATTTGCTTTGTATAGAGATACCACGCTCAGCACGGTATCAAAACTTAACGATTGGTTGTCCGCTAAAAGCGGCTTCAACGTCAGAAACAATGTGCCCGTAATAAAGATGTTTATGAGTAAGGTGATTGGTTGTAAATAACATTTTAGGATTACTGCACTCCACCAGCAGTTTGGTCTTGCAAGCAAGCTGCATCAACAGGCGCGAACCCAGCAGAACAAGCGAGTGGCAAGGTAAGTGCGGGGAACTTATTCACGTGGTTGACCGGTCGCAAGTATACACCTTCAGCCGTAAATGGGTAGTGGAAGTCTAAATATAAGATAGGCTGCACGATGATTATTGCCATAGCCTTATAGTGCCGCGACGTGAATGCCGCACTCGGTTTTTTCGCGTCCGACCCAACGTCCAGCACGTTTATCTGCCGCGTTCGGGACAACGGCCTGTGTGCAGGGAAAGCAACCGATGCTCGGATAATTTTGATCGTGCAGGGTGTTGTAGGGTAGTTCATTGGCCCGAATATAAATCCAGATCATATCCTCAGTCCATGTGGCGAAAGGTGACAACTTCACCTTGTTATAGCGACCATCTAAACTGACGATGGGTGTCGATTTGCGTCCTGATGATTGGTCACGACGTAAACCGGTAATCCATGCGTCATATCCCGCCAGCGCTTCGTTCAATGGAGCGGTTTTGCGAATGGCGCAGCATTGATCCGGTTCACGCGCCCAGAGTTCCGCACCGTGTATTTCGGCTTGCTGCTCCACCGTCAGAGAAGGCTTGACGCGAATGAGATTCAAGTTCAGCCGCGCTTCCAGTTCGTCCATCAGGGCATAAGTCTCAGGGAAAAGCAGACCGGTATCCAGCGTTAGCACGGTTGTATTAGGCGCAACCTCGCTCAGCATATGCAGCGTGACGATGCCTGTGGGTTGGAAACTGGTGACGACCGCGAGTTGGTCGCCGTGGGTTTCGGCTGCCCAGCGCAAAATATCCTGCGGATAAGCATTTTCAAACTGCGTATTCAGTGTGCTGAGATCGGTTGTTTGCTGGCTCATATTTCGTCCTGAAAACACAATAAAAAAGCCCCGGTGTAGTCCGAGGCTCGCTGCGTTGGTTCAAAACCTGCCTTACGCGCACCGAAGCGGACTACAGAGTTGGGTAGTGTTCATACACATACAGAGACAACACATCGGGCGCATGATCAACATCCTGATTTCCACAAACAAAAACCCCAGCGTTGTTAGCTGGGGTTCGTTGTTTTCTTCGCAGTTGGTCGCTAGAAACACAAAGCCTTGCTACAACCAGTGGTCGTAACGGGGTTACACATACAACACATCAGACAACAGGCAAACGACATAAGACTTTGTTTCTACCAAATTTCACAATCTAGATAGGATTATAGGCAGGCATATGAGAAATTGTCAAGCAAATCAGCCAAATTGATTTGGGATATATCAAAGCCTTAATTTTTACCCGAACCACGCCAAGCCCATCGCTCGCAGGTTCACGACTTCGCCGATGACGGTTAAAGCAGGTGCTTGTAAACCGGCACTCTGCACTTTTTCGGGTAAAGTTGCGAGTGTGCCTTCGACTGTTCGCTGTTGTGGTGTTGTTCCCCACTCAATAGAGATGGCAGGTGTTTCCGGTGGGATGCCTTCGGCTAATAAGCGTGTGGTAATGTCCTGTAAGTGGCTGACACCCATCAACAACACCAACGTTCCGAGGCGGGCTGCGGCTGCGAGTGCGGCGTAATCAATACTCGATTCGGGCTTGGTGGGGTCTTCGTGTCCGGTAAAGACGGTGAAGGCGCTGGTGATCTGCCGGTGGGTGACGGGTATTCCGGCATAAGCGGGTACGGCGATGGCGCTACTGATGCCGGGGACGACTTCAAACGGAATACCTGCTGCATGACAGGCTAAGGCTTCTTCGCCACCCCGTCCAAAAACAAACGGATCGCCACCTTTAAGCCGCACGACCAGTTTGTTCTGTTGAGCATGTTCAATTAACAGGCGGTTAATTTCGTCTTGTGACAAGCGATGTTTTGTGGGGAGTTTGCCCACGTCAATACACTCGGCACCGATGCGTGTTTCGGCCAGCAGTTCCATAGGAATGAGGCGGTCATATAAGACCACATCGGCTTGCTGGATCAGTTTTAATCCCTTGACGGTAATTAAACCGGGATCACCCGGCCCCGCCCCGACTAAATACACCTTCCCTGTCATACTTCGTTGCCACCCTTCATGGTTTTGAGCGCGGTGGAAAGCCACATATCGCAAGGTTCGGGACATTGTAATAGGTTGTGCTTCAAATTGACCTCGTTGGATGCCCACGCGGGATAGCGGACACAATGACCGCACACCTGCTGAATAATTTGTTTTCGTGTAGAGTCGCTTACTTGATTGATGTCGCGGTAACGTCCGGTCTGACGTTTGAGCAGATTATCGAGTGAATTTGCTGGCGTAGTTGTACTGCCAAGTGCACCGGGATAAACCGTTTCGATGATGGCTTGTACCCGGCGTAAATCGCCTTTCGTTTCAACACGCCAACCGCAGGGTAAATCGTTGCTGGTCGCCAATGGTCGAAACGGATTTTCGCGTACTTTCCGACGCAGTGCATCCGGTTCGATGATGGTTTCGGCTGGTTGAGAGTCATCGACGTGACGGACATCATCCGCCGTAATTTGCAGTTGTCCAATGATGCCAGAGTTGTTGGTGATAAAAGTCTGTAATTGGGTTAAACCATTTGTTGGGAAATGATTCCATGATGCTGTTAATTTCGGTTCACGGGAGGGTCTAAGACCATCCCCTACGGAAAAATCAGACGATTTCAATGGCGCGCCAGCCTCTTGTGCGAGTTCAAAGATGGCTTGCCGTAAATCATCTTCGATGCCGACGGGCTGTGTGTAATAGACGCGACGACCATTGATGGTCAGACCTTCGCTACGGCGGCTTTCATCCAAACCCAACTCGCGCGGCACGTCGATAGTGGTATGTGACCCGTTCGCCAGAAAATACGGCACGATAATCAGATTTGGGGCACGGGTCAATTCATAAACATCGGCAATGGATGGCGTGTCATCGAGGTAGAGTGCGACAACCTCACGCGCCAATCCCATGTGACGAACCGCTTCGGCTTGATCTTCGGTGGCTTTGCGACTGTCAGGGTTACGCTTGGTGCTGTGTCCGATGAGGGCGACCGCTACTTGTTCCGATGTGGTATCCAGCAAGTGAATGGCTGCTTCGATGCGCTGTATGACGACGTGTCCTAGATAAGGATGTTCGCTTAGTGTGCGGGCATAACGAATGGTCTTTCCATTGCGGCGAGTGATTGCCCCCGTCAATCCCATCTCGGCTGGAATGACCGTTTGCGTAAAATAACCTTGCGCGGTGAAAAGTGGAATAATCGTGATGTCAGTGGCTTCCAACGAATCAAAGACGGTATGGAACGAAGGCATCTCTTTCCAGAAAGCGGCAGTGATTTCATCAGCGACATTGAGCGCCCGAAGGGCATCGACATGACTCCAAACCAAGCCCGCCGTTTCTGGACTGATGTGGGAGCCGTGTCCTGCTAAAACCCATGCGGTTTTCATACTGAGTGATCAAGCGCCTCGTGGATGATCTGGTCGAAAAGCTGTTGGGCGGTAGAAGCCTCGCCCTGCCGCAGCGTATCCAGAATAGACGATTCGAGTACCCGCCGCCAGAGTGCAGCCCGTTCGGATTGTGATTTGATAGCTGCCTGTACAAGCGGGCGAGCTTGTCCCATCCATGTTGAGAGTGTCACGTATTCGTCACCGATAAAGGTATCAATTTGGCGCTGTAAATGAGTAACCAAAGCTGGTGATGCGCTACCTGTTGAAAGGGCAATCGTGATGTCGCCGCGCTGAATGGTTGCCATGTTGATGAAGTCGCGCTCGCCCTGTTCACTGGAGGCATTCACCAATGCGCCGATAGATCGTGCTTCATCAACGACTTGTTGATTAGCAGACTTATCATCCGTCGCAGCAAATACCAAAGTGGGTTTCAAATCCGCTAACATGCCTGATGTGTAGGCGACTTGCTTCACTGTGATTTTGTTGTCCCTAGCCAGTGTGATCAATGTCGGATGTAATTCTGGGCTGATGACCGTTACATACGCGCCAGCGTTGAGCAGATGATCGACTTTACGGGCGGCTACGGCTCCACCACCGACGATCACGCAGGTGCGGTCTTCCAAATTTAGCATCACGGGATATAGATTCATGGTAGATTGGCTTCAAAGTTCCAGTATATTATGAGAGCGTGGCGATTTTGCGACCAAAAAAAAGATGGTGATTCTCAATGCCTACGGTTTTAAGAGAAGGTGGTTATCAATTTATTATTTTTACTTCGGATCATTATCCACCTCATATTCACGTCCGGCGAGAAGGAAAATTAGCAAAGGTTTTACTCGACCCAATTGAATATGAGCGTATAGGTGGTTTTAATGCTGGCGAACAGAGTAAGATTATAGAGATTGTTCGCGATAACCAAGCACTGCTTCTCAATGAATGGGAGAAAGTATATCCACCGGAAGAGGTTGATAACGATGACTAGCACTCCAAACCAAGTGGTCGCAATTGAATATCATGATGATAAAGTATTTTTGCGTCTGGCTGATGGACGCGAAATCGGTAATCCTCTAAACTGGCATCCTTGGCTCGAAAAAGCGACTCAAGTCCAACGAAACAATGTTGAATTGTACGAGTTGAGTGTCTATTGGCCGGATTTGGATGATGGATTGGATGTCGAAGAGATGATGAAGGGAATGCCCCCGCGCGTTGCTAGCCAACATATGAACATTGTAGGCTAGACGCTATTTCAATTACATCGCAGGTTTATTATGCCCCTGAATTTTTGCCTCCGTACTCTGCTCAAGGTTAAGTGATAGATCGACAATTCCCTCATTTTACAGATCCGCTACAATAGGGTTAAGTGGTACAAGTGTTCGCAACGGCGAGGTCACTATGCAACTCTCCTTCTTTGAAGAAATACAAGAAATCCATCCACAAGATAGCGCGGCGCTGGAACGATGCCTGAAAGCCGAAGCAGTGTCGGTGGATATTGAAACCGATACGCGCTGGCCGGGGCACGGGCCGAAGTTGGATTATGGCCTGAGTTACTCGGCAGCGGTGACGGTGATTGCGCTGGCGTGGCCGGAAGGTTCCGTTATCCAAACGACGGCGTTGGCGGCTCCTTTTGATGACAATGTTCGCGATTTTTTGAAGACGTTGTTCGCGCGACCGGTGCCGATTATTGCCCATAATGCGGTGTTTGATATTCGACAGTTGAGCAAATTGACTGATGGCCTTATCCCCAAACACATTTGGGATACACAGTCGATGGCGCGGCTCCTGCATCCGGCGGTGAATGTGAGTTATGGCTTGCTGTCGGTGGCGGCTATGTTGAATATCCCCGTTCCAGAACGCCAGTCGTCTATGAAAAGCCAGCGGAGTAAACTGCATATGCTTCCGTTGGAATTGACGCTTCAATATGCACAGGATGATGCCAAGTTGGCGCTCGAAATTTACCAGAAACAACGCACATTTCCGGTGGATGCCGAGCTGATCGAGTGGGAATGTCGGGCGCTGCATGAATACTGCCGGATGGCTGCCGAGGGTATGCGGCTGAATGTGCCTTACGTCCAGAAGCATTTGGTCGAGTTAGGCGAGCAGCGAGAGGCGTTCGCCAAACGATTGCAAGCTGATGGATTGCTCACACCCAGCAGCCCCAAAGCACGCGTCAAATATCTGTATGAAACCAAAGGGATTCCCTTACCCAAATGGGACCCAAATTCGTGGTATTTTACCCGCGCCGGACGACACCGTCTGTCGGCTGATCCCAAGGCACAGGTGGAGCTTTCCGACTTGAGTACGCGCTCGTATGTGATCGAATCCTATTTGGAAGAAGGCAGTCCTTATTACGATCAACTGAAAGATTTGGCAGCTTATGCCGAAGTCGATTGGTTGATTTCGACGTTGGAAGGTTTGCTGGATCATGCCGAGTTGGATGGGCGCTTGCATAGTATGGTGACCATCGCGACGGAATCGGGACGGCGTGCGTCCAGTTATCCGCATATGCAGAATTGGAAGATGCCAGCGATGGGCGGTGTCGCCATCGGTGATGAGGGTTTTACGCTGGTCGAAATCGACTACAGCAACGCCGAGAATGTGATGGCAGCTATGATCGCGGGCGATAGTAATCTGGCAGCAGCTTGCCAGGCCGAAGACTTTCATTCGGTGATGGGCGCGGAATATTTTGGTCAGGCATGGGCACAAGCCGATGCGCCTGAACGGAAGCGACTACGCAACCTTTCTAAGAAGATCACCTATGGGACGGCTTACGGCATGGGCGCAAAACGGCTGGGCGAGAGCATCAGCGTTTCCACCGGTGAAGCCAAGCGGATTATGACTGCGAAGGACGCGGCTTTTCCACGGGTAACCTACTGGCGGACGGCGGCTCAAAAACAAGCCAGCGAAACCCATCAATTGAAGTTGTGGACGGGGCGACCAGTAGCGGTTCCGTCGGCTTTCGTGGCGTGGAATTACATCTGCCAAGGCGGTGTGAGCGAGATGCTCAAGAGGGCGATTGTGGTGGCATCCGAAACTTATCGCGCCAAGGGGATGCGTTCGCGGGTGGCTTTGGATATGCATGACGCGCTGATTTTGGAAGTGGCGCACGACGAATGGGATGAAGCGCTTCAGATTGCGAGCCATGTGATGTCCAACAGTGTGCCAGAGAAGTTGATCCAACGGACGAACCCGCCGATCCGATGGGTGGCGCAACCCAACTTGAAAGAAAATCCGCATAAGTGGGGCGCGGAGCAGAAGCATATGTGAGGCAGCAGCAGAATACAATTGGACCGCAGAGACGCAGAGAAAATACAGAGAAGATAATGCAAGTTGCAGTTTGTGCGGAATTTGCAGATTTCCCGCCGAAATGACTGGCGGAAGTGAGGGAGCAATCCGCTGAATTGACACTTTTGCATGGCGGGTGGCTCGGCTGCTGCCGCCAGTGCAGCGAAATGCTCCCGTGTGTCCGCCGCTGCACAATTGGCACTGTCGTTGCAGCGGATGGAGGGGAGAAAGCCGCCGAAACCATTTTTAACACAGAGACACAGAGAGAAGAGATTTTTAACGCAAAGGCGCAAGGAAGCAAAGGCGCAAAGGGAGATTCAGAAAAGCGTTTTAACACAAAGACTCCAAGGCACAATGACACAACGGTAAAGCCAGTGTATCAAATGTCGGGAGGCTTCGGGTTACATTTTGGAAGAACATTTTGTAACTCTTTGGAGAGGTTGGCGCTAACGGTTTTGAGGGAGCGGAGTTGTTAAGCAGGTTGGTGGACGGTTGGAATTTGGTAGAGCGAGTTTGGAAAATTAAACGTTAAGCGTAATAAAATGCAATTGAACCGCCAAGATACGGTGTTAAAAGTCAAGCGACCAGTAAGGACAGAGAAGCCCAATGGGGATCAAAGTCACGCTGTTTAACAACCAAAGCCCAAGCCAGATGCAACAATTTACGGGCAACGGCACATAAAGCCACTTTCTTGAGTTTACCCCGCTGGCGCAACTGAGTATAAAAAGCCTGTAAGCGGGGGTTGAAACGGGCAGCGGCGAGGGCAGCCATATAAAGGGCTTGGCGCAAGGCGGCATGACCGCCACCACCGATGGTGCTTTTGCCTTTCCATTTCCCGGATTGACGCACATGAGG
>JACDGI010000116.1:0-3238 GCA_013821665.1 Anaerolineae bacterium | reverse complement strand
GAGGGGCTAAGCCGGCAAAAGAGGCAGCCTCTTCAGGAGTAGAGCAACGAGCGAAGGCATGGGTCGCGGTGAGAATACGGGCAATGGTCAGATAGCCTAAACCCTTGACGCTTCGTAAGCGACGAACGGCTTCAGCCCAATCATGCTGGTTGAGCAGTAAGGACTGAATGGTCTTTTCCAAGGCTTTAATCTGCTGCTTTAAGCTGGCGATATGGGTTTGCAAGGGCTTGAGCAAGTCAGGCAGTGCATGAGGGTTGTGTTTGAGAGCATGCAGACGGTTACGCTCGGCATTCTGCATCAGGATCAAATCATCACGGCGATTGAGGTATTGTTGAAGCTGCTGGCAGATGGGCGGTGGTGGCACCCAAGCTGCCGGTTCCATCACCCGCCCATACTCGCGTAGCAGGTAGGCATCCACGCGATCTGTTTTGGTGCGTTGTAACCGCGCCTGAGCGAAATGCTTGGCCTGAGAGGGATTGAGGACACTCACCACCAGACCTGCTTGCTGCACATACTCAGCTAAAGCCATCCAATAGGTGCCTGTCGCCTCCATCACCACATGGATTTGCTCAGGCAACACCTGTGGCGTGAGTTGTTTGACCAGACGAGCGTAATCGCGTTTGTGCTGTTGCAGTGTCACCTGTTGGCTGTGTTGGTCGTTCTGATTGAACCAATCGATTTGGATGCTCTCAGCGGCAATATCAGCCCCAACATATAATCGGATGTCTGTCATCGCTCCCTCCAATGAAAAATGCGGTAAACTGGTTCACCATTGGACAGGCACGCTCTTGCCTCACAGATACGTAGTCGCAAGCTACTGGATACGGTTCAGAGTAGCCTGTCCATACCCGACGGGAAACATTCTTGGCGGCACAGTCAGCGCTGTCAGACGCAAATCGTTCTCACCATCTGGTTTGGTTTACACCATCACAGTATACCTGTGACTACTTTCAATATATGAGTCGCCAAGTTCAAGGCGGAGAGATTTTTTATTAATGCTCAGACATATTAGAGTGTCGTTACGTAGGTGGGTTAGAATCTGGATGGTAGCGATGAAAACCAACGTTACAAAATTTCATGATGCCAGCGAGTTACAACAAGTGCTTCAAAGTCATTTAATTGTCAACAAAACAACTGTCGAAGACACGCAAGAATTTCTTAGTCAATATAGGTTGCGTTGCAGTGAAGAAATTAAACAAGGTGATAAATATTTCAACACCTTAATCAAAACATCTGATAATCCATCGAATATTCGATTTGATAGTTGTATCGGCTGTAAAATCCCAATAAGTTCTAATAGGGCAAGGACAAGCACTTGGAATTCTATTATCTGGCTTCAGGCTTTGTTACCCTCTTTCTTGATGAAATGGGAATGTCTGGTGCGTTTTTATTTTTATGAAGGAATTCTCACTGAAATCAATATTAGGACAGTAGGAACAGGTTTTTGAATAGCGTTGGACGTAGCACGCTACGTCCCTACAGAACGTGTGCATCATCTAATAATTATTTAATGAGATTACAGCTTGTGTCGAACTGCAAATTGACGGATGTGTCCTTGATGGAAAATCTATAACCAGTGCTGTCGTAATTGATGGTGGCGACGGCATTAGCTGGCGCGTCATTTTTGAGGGCGATGTCCCACAGTTGTTTGGCGCTGCAAGTGGGTGGCTCGGCGGTGGGTTCGGTCAGGAGTTGGGCGGCGATGACCTGATGTGTCATACCGAAATTATAGTATTGATTTTTAGCGCCACCTGATGCGCCCGGTTTGACCACATTCACGTAGATGTGTTCGGCATAGGTTCCACCCGGTTTGCCGCCCGCACCCAAAGGTGCAGCGTTATCCGGTGCGTTGTCGAGGATATGAACGAAGCGGTAATCGACCTCAGCGCCGTAGCTGCCGGTCAGATCCAACGTGCCGTTTGATTTGACGAACTTCATCTCAATGCGCTCGACTTGCACATTATCCCCCGCAAATTTCGCAATATCGGGATACGCGGCGATGGGATCGAATTTGGCGGCATCACCGGGAATCGGACGTGTCCCACGCACGAAGTAACCGACGGCGTAGGTGGATAAGGTGAACAATCCGAAACAGCCGCCAACGACAACAACGATAGCCAATAGGGCGAGGAACGCTTTTTTCATAGGTGATTCACTTGTGTGGTGTAGGTCATGATTGTAGTTTACGTCCACATAGAGATTGTGAATATGGAGTTTTAGATGAGTAGATTCAGGGAGTCATTCGCAAACGTTGTATCATGACGGTCATATTATCGGGCGGATATAAGTTCATCATTTGCAATTCAAGGGGTATCGATGACAACGACTCAAACGGGTCATGTATTGGACAATCCAATTTGGTATGCATTGAACAGCGCACAGGCTCATTTTGCAATCGGTACTGAACGGGCAAAATGCTATCCAGAAGAGATGTCCCTCAGTGTGGGTTTAGCCGATCATAGCGAGGCTGCTTTAGGTGATCTGGCACGGACAGTCGGCAGCCGGAAAACGGTCGTCTTATTGGAAGCCAATCCACCGGATGAACTGTCGGGATGGGTCATCCAACGAACGGCGAAACTTGAGCAAATGGTTTGCCAGCAGCGGATTACTCAAGTGCAGAGTCCGCTCGATATTATTGCGTTGAAGACCTCTGACGTGCCGGAAATGCTTGAACTCATCGAGCTAACGCATCTTGGGCCGTTTACTGCCCGCAGCATCGAGCTTGGACGCTTCATCGGCATTCACCAGCAGGGACAATTGGTAGCGATGGCCGGTGAGCGCTTTCACCTGAGCGGTTACTGCGAGATTAGCCCTGTGTGTACCCATCCCGATTGGCAGGGTAAGGGCTACGCGCGTATTCTGACAGGCTGGCTCGTCAACGGGATTTGGGCGCGTGGTGAAACGCCCTTTTTGCAAGTCGATCCTGATAATGGGGCGGCCTATCATCTGTATGAAAGTTTGAATTTTCGTAAACGGTGTGCGATGACGGCGCTCATCATTGGGCATGTATAACCCCCACCCTAGCCCTCTTTCAGGGGTAGGTATTTGCTTAAGCGACGTGTGTGGTAGCGATTGCCGGAGGATAAACCCTCCGGCAAGATGAATAAAGCCCCGTAAACGGGACTGAATAAGCATTTAAAAACATGTCGCAGATCAAATAAATATTAAAGACATCTCTTTTGTAAATGAATTAATGGATACCTAACCCTGAAAGACCCTTGCCCTCCCTGCTACCTTG
>JACDGI010000892.1 GCA_013821665.1 Anaerolineae bacterium | reverse complement strand
ATCGTCGGGTGAAAAGCCGGTTAAGCGTTTGGCCGAGGGACTGATATAGGTGAAGAAACCAGCCGGATCAATGGTATAAACCACATCGGTTGCCTCTTCAATGATTTGGCGATAGCGGCGTTCGCTTTCCACGAGGGCGGCCTGTGCTTGCTTACGTTCGGTGATGTCTTCGGAAATACCGAGCAGGAAGGCGGCATGACCCTGTGCGTCACGAATAGGGATCTTTTTGGTGTGGAGGTAACGCGTCAGTCCACCGGCGGCCTGAATGAGTTCCTCAGGAATGTCGACCATCTCATCATTTGCCAGAACTTCGCGGTCTTTAGAAGTGAACCAGTCGGCCTGTTCTTGAGGGTAGAAATCATAATCATTCTTACCAATCATGGTTGTGCGGCTGATGCCGAGTAGATCCTCACCCGCTTTATTCAAGCTGATGAAGCGAAGATCTTTGGCATCTTTAACGAAGACCATGTTGGGGATGTTTTCGATGATTGAGTCAAGAAAGCTTTGTACGCTGCGAGCATTTTCTTCCGAACGTTTGACTTCATCAAAGGCGCGGAATTGGTCGAGGGCTTGGGCGACGAGGCGGGCTGTATCTTGAATAAGTTCTTCGTCGTCTTGCTGTAAGGGGAAACGGGCATCATCATTTTTGACAATGATGCTACCAATTTGGGCACCGCGCACGACAATCGGTTCCGCGACTTGTTCAGAACTGGCGGTGTTGAGTTGATCGCTCAGTGGACGCGGCATTTCAAGATCATATTCGTAGCCGACCTGCTGACCATTAGCGAGGGTATCGAGGTAGCCGCCCCATGTTTCATTGGTCAGACGTTCATTGATGGCTTCAGCGCGAGTGGTGGCGGCTTGGACTTGATCGAAGGCCTGAGCACCGCGCAGCACCGCCGCGATTTGTCCGGCGAGGGCTTCGAACACCGAGGCGTTTTCTTGAGTGAACGTATTGGGGCGATTGGCTTGCATATCCAACACACCCAGAACGACATCACCTATTTGCAAGGGGATGGCGGTTTCAGAACGGGTGGCGGGCAGCAGCATATTGGGTTTATGCGAAGGATTATTCTCGGTATCGCTGACGACGACCGCCTCACGGGTTTTGACTGCACGCGCCACCAACGACGTTTCTTCCAAATCCAGCTTATGATGACGTTCCAGCAGCTTCTGACCGACTTCGCCTGTACCAGCGCGCAGTAGGGCAAAGCGTCCGGCTTCATCCAATAGATAAATCTGGGTGTAATAGAGGTCAAATTTGCTGCGAATGAATTCGACCAGTTGTGGCAGTAGTTCTTGCTGGCTGTAGATGCTGTTGGCGAGACGACCGACTTCAATGGTAGTGGCAAGGTCGCGGGTACGGCTTTGTACGCGTTCTTCCAACGTATCGACCAAACCTTGGAGTTCACGACCCATAATACGGAAGGTGTTGGCAAGCTGACCAATTTCATCGGCACCACTTACCGGAATAGGGGTGGTGAAATCGCCCGCGCTCAGGCGACCTGCAACACCGGTCAACTGCTGGATTGGGCGGACGATACGACGGGCAACAAACAGAACCGCAACCGCAATGATTAGGATGGCGATCAAACCGAGCAGTGCAGCACGAAGCGCCAACGCTTGAACAGGTGCATTGACTTCCGTAAGGGGCACATTCACGAACGCAATCCAGTTTTCCAGGCCTGTATCGGGTGTGTAATAAACGAGCGCCGGATTGCCGTCGTCATTTACGTCGGTAATGGTCGCTGTTTCGCCACGAAGCGCGGCCTGCACACCTTTGAGGTGATTGACATCTTTGAACAGGGCGTTAGGGTCGGGATCAACGACGATGAGACCCTTTTGATTGACGATAACGACTTCGCCGCTGTTACCAATTTTGGTGCTGCCCACAATATCGATCAGTTTTTGGACATTGATGTTACCGGCGACGACACCGAGTGTTTCACCAGCATCGTTGATAATGGGTGCCGAGATAGTTAGAACATTAGCCTTAGCGGTATCCAAGTAATAAACATCGCTGAGGACAGCATCCTGAGCGTTGAGGGCATTCTTAAACCAATCTTTGTCTGATTGATAGCCAGTGGTCGAGTCGGTGGCGGCGACGATGTGTCCGCTGAGATCAGCAATGTAGAACGAATCGTAAGCGTTATAGGCTGCTTGATAACTTTTTAGATAAGCGATTTTGATGTCAGGAGTGTTATCCAAACCCCAGAGAATTTCAGCGTGGGAAAGCACCTGAATATCACCGCGACGCTGATTAAGGTATTGGTCAAGGTTTTTGGTAACGGTCGTACCCAGCGATTGCACATCGGCAGCCGCACTTTGCTGGAGTGTGTCCGCCGTCTGCAAGAAGCTGAGGGTGAAGATCGAGATTAACGGAATAAGTACCACCAGCAGGACGACGATAATCAAGCGCGATTGAATGCTGTTCTGCCAAGGCCAACGACTGCGGCGTAAGGTGTTGATTGTGGATGTCATGATGCTGTTTCCTCTGTACCTACGTCAGCTTTCGGGGACATTTGCAGTTCGATGGCGGTGTAGGGTACACGCAGCGCTTTCCCTAACTCGCGCACGGTAGTTTGTAAGATTTCGTCCATACTGACCGCACCTTGAATTTTACGGTCAATCGTACCGAGCGCCCGTTCACGGCGGCTGATGCGTTCCGATGTTTCGTAGAGGCGGGCGTTACTGATGGCAATGGCGATTTGTGCAGCCATCAATTCCATCACCGAGAATTTGGAAGGGGTAAAGAAATTAGGCATATCACTTTGTACGTCGATGACACCGATCAGTTCACCACGCGCAATCAGTGGTGCAGCCAGTTCTGAATAGGTATCCGGTAGCAGTGGATGGGGCAAGAAGGTGGGCGATTGACGCACATCGTTGACGACTACGTCTTTGCGGGTGCGGGCTGCGGTCGCTACGATACTGAGCGCGTTGTCGAGGGCGATGGAACGTTTTTCGGCGACCATTTGACGACCGACCGCACCTGCAC
>JACDGI010000891.1 GCA_013821665.1 Anaerolineae bacterium | reverse complement strand
CAGTTCAGCAGGTGTAAAAGCATGATAAAAGTGGGCATTGTCGGGGGAAGTGGTTATACCGGTGGCGAACTGCTGCGGATACTGCTGACGCATCCAGATGTCGAAGTGACGCAAGCCACATCCGAGAGCAACATCGGTAAGTTTTTCTATCAGGTGCATCCGCATCTGCGCGGGAAAACCCAACTGCGCTTCATCGGGCGGGATGCGCTGCAATCCTGTGATCTGTTGTTCCTTGCCCTGCCCCACGGCGAGGCACAGAAGCACATTGGTCGTTATACGTCACTGGCGACCAAAATCGTCGATCTCAGCGCAGACTTCCGGCTGCACGATGCGGCATTGTATAAGACGGTTTATGGTCATGACCACGCCGCACCAGAATGGTTGGGTAAATTTGTTTATGGCTTGCCGGAGCTTTTCCGCGAGAACCTCAAAGGTGTGGATTATGCCAGCGGCGTGGGCTGTAACGCGACCGCATCCACCTTAGCACTGTGGGCGTTGGTCAAAGCCGGAATCGTAACCGCCAACCAGCCGATCATCGTGGATGCCAAAGTCGGCAGCAGCGAAGCTGGACGCGAACCAAGCGACAGCAGCCATCATCCGGCGCGGGTGGGCATCGTGCGACCCTTTGCCCTGACTGGTCACCGGCACGAGTATGAGGTCAAGCAATCACTAGCGCCCTGCGGCGATTTTGATGTGCGACTGTCGATCACCAGTGTGGAATTGGTGCGCGGTGTTTCGGCAGCGGTGCATCTGACCTTACCGAAGGGCATGGCGGACAAAGATTTCTGGGGGCCATATCGCCAGACATGGACGGGGCAGCATTTCGTGCGGGTTGTGCATGAGAAAAATGGTCTGCATCGCCATCCAGAACCCCGCTTATTGTCGGGCACAAATTACGCTGATGTGGGTTGGGAATATGATCCGGTGACGGGTCGAACGGTGCTGCTGTGCGCGATTGATAACCTCGGCAAAGGCGCGGCGGGCAGTGCCATTCAGTGTATGAACCTGATGTGCGGATTTGAGGAAACAACGGCGCTGACCTTCGGTGGGATTTATCCGTAAAACCAGAAGATTTTTACCGCAGAGGAAGAAGAGAGAAGAAATGGCAATACATGTTTTGAAACTCGGTGGTGGCGCGGGAAACGATCATACCGCAACGCTAAAAAATCTGGCGACCCGCATCCAGAGTGGTGAGCGCTGGGTGCTGGTGCATGGGGTCAGCGAAGCCGCAAATAAACTCGGTGAAGATGTTGGTTATCCAGCGCAAACGCTGACCACTCAAGGCGGTCACAGCAGCCGTTATACCGATGCGCGCACAATTGAGATTTTCGGGCAGGCAGTGGGCGGACTTAATCAACTGATGACGGCGCAATTGGTCAGTTATGGCGTGAACGCGGTTGGTTTGGGCGGGCCGAATATTATCCGAGCCCACCGCAAAACGGCTATCCGTGCCATCCGTGATGGGCGGCAGATTATCGTGCGCGACGATCATACCGGTTCGATTAGTGGAGTGAATACGACCGTGCTTCATCTGCTGCTGGATGCGGGGATCACACCAGTGGTCGCTCCGCTGGCAATGGGTGACGAATACGAACGGCTGAATGTGGATGGTGATCTGGTGGCAGCCAATATCGCTCATGCCATTGAGGCTGATGCGCTGGTGATTTTGAGCAATATACCCGGACTGATGCGCGACATCAACGACGCTGGTTCGCTGGTGACAGGCTTCCCGCTGAGCGAGTATGAACGTTTCGAACCGCTGGCTGGCGGGCGCATGAAGAAGAAATTGATGGCGGCACAGGTCGCTCAAGTCGGACGGACGATTCTGGCTGACTCGCGCGTGGAAAATCCGTTGGATGCGGCGTTGGCGGGTGGTGGTACCCAAATCACAAACCAAGAAGTTGAACCGCAGAGACGCTGAGAAATAAATAAAAGAAATTTTCACCACAAAGGCACAAAGATCACAAAGTCATACTCTCTGACCTCTGTGTCTCTGTGGTGAATAAAGGAATTTAAAAATGGCAGATGTGATGATGCGGAAATTAGGCCGGTCAGGGATTGAAGTGAGCGCGATGGGCTTAGGCTGCTGGGCGATTGGCGGCCCATTTTGGCGCGGTGATGTGCCGAGTGGTTGGGGCGAAGTCGATGATAAGGAGTCGATTGCAGCTATTCATCGCGGGTTGGAGTTGGGCATTAATTTCCTTGATACCGCCAACGTTTATGGCGCGGGACACAGTGAAAAGGTGCTGGCGCAAGCACTTAAAGGAAAGCGACAAGAGCTGGTGATCGCCACCAAATTTGGCAACCTGTTTGACGAGGAAACCCGACAAATCACCGGATCAAGCGCTACACCGGATGGCATTCGGGCGCAGTGCGAAGAGTCTTTACGGCGGTTGAACACCGATTACATCGATCTGTATCAACTGCACATCGGTGACCTTGATCCGACCAAAGCGCCGGATGTGGTGAACACGCTCGAAGGCTTGGTCGCAGCCGGAAAAATCCGCGCCTATGCATGGAGCACCGATGATCCATCACGCGAGCGGATTTTCGCACAGGGCGAACACTGCACAGCCGTCCAAAACCAGATGAACGTGCTGGATGATGCGGCGGGTATGATCGCGGTGTGCGAGGAATTGAACCTCGCCAGCGTCAATCGTGGGCCGTTGGCGATGGGCTTGCTGACAGGCAAGTATCAGGGTGAAAAGACACTCGGCACGGATGATGTACGTGGCACGAATGCACCAGCGTGGATGCGCTATTTCAAGGACGGTAAGCCTAGCCCCGAATGGCTGCAAAAGATGGAGGCCATTCGGGGGATTCTGACCAGCAACGGACGAACCTTGGCACAGGGTGCCATCGCGTGGTTGTGGGGACGCAGCGAACAAACCATTCCGATCCCCGGTTTTCGCACGGTGGCGCAGGTTGAGGAAAACTGCGGGGCGATGAAATTCGGCGCATTGAAGGCCGATCAAATGCAAGAAATTGATACGATTTTAGGGCGTT
>JACDGI010000890.1 GCA_013821665.1 Anaerolineae bacterium | reverse complement strand
AGCAGGGACAGAATAAAGTTGGTAGAAAAACCAAAGATAATGGTCGCAATACCAAAGCCAGCAACCGCGAACAATAACGATTTACCCGCACGTTGTAGTGGCGGAATGTAAATCATAAAAGCGGCCATCAAAAGCGCACCAACCGATTGGGCGGATTGCAGGACACCTAATCCTTCCGGGCCGACCTGCAAAATATCTTTGGCATAAACGGGTAGCAAGGCCACCGCGCCACCAAACAACACCGCGAATAAATCAAGGGTAATAGCTGCGAGGAGGATGCGCGATTCGCGTAAGAAGTGAATGCCCGCGAGCAGTGAAGCCAGTGTGGGCGACTCTTTGGATTGGACGACAGGGCGCAAATGCATGAAGGACACAGCTATGGCAAAAATCGTGCAGGAGATCGCGTTGATAAAGAATATCTCTGCTCCCTTATGGAAGATGGCTATGAGTAAACCACCGAGTGCTGGCCCAACAACCGAGGCAATTTGCCATGCGCTGCTACCCCATGTGGCCGCGTTACCAAAGGCTTCTGGCGGGACGCTTTGTGCCAAGAGCGTCGAATTGGCAGGATCGTTGAAGGCACGCATGACACCAAACATAAACAGACACATGTAGATCAGGACTAGGCTGCCATTGGTAAAGGACAGGGCGGCCAAACCCAACGAAAATAAGCCTAGTCCAGCTTGTGTAAATATGACGATTCGTTTCCGGTTATAGCGGTCTACCACATGTCCTGCAATGAGAGATAGCAAAATCACTGGTAGCACTTGAACCAGTCCCACCAGCCCTAAGAAAAATGCATCATGTGTGCGTTCATATATTTCCCAACCGAGCGCCACACTAACCATACGTTCGCCGAGGGATGCTGTAAACCGGCTTAGAATGACCAGTCGGAAATCACGATAACGGAGTGCGGCCCAAGGATCATGCGGTTGTAACGGTGGTGTTTCTTCAATACTGGCTGTTGGTTCCATTTATGCCCTATTTATGATTGTTTGTGCAACGCTATCAGTTCTCGCCCGTTAGCGATAAATCTTCGCGGAACTGCATACTATACAGCTTGGCATATAGTCCATTTAGCGCCATCAGTTCGTCGTGTGTTCCCAATTCAACGATTGAGCCTCTATCCAGTACCGCAATCCGATGGGCGACTTTGATGGTACTTAAGCGGTGCGCGATGATGACGGTTGTCCGTTTTTGCATCAGCTTGGCAAGAGCATCTTGTACGAGATGCTCACTTTCATTATCAAGGCTGGACGTCGCTTCGTCCAATAGCAAAATGCGTGGGTCTTTGAGGAGGGCACGGGCAATCGCGACACGCTGGCGCTGTCCGCCGCTCAGCCGGATACCGCGTTCTCCGACAATGGTTTCATATTTATCGGGTAACTCCATGATAAAGTCATGGGCATTAGCCGCTTTTGCCGCTTCCTCGATTTCGGTTGCGCTGGCTTCGAGCTTACCATAGCGGATATTTTCGCGGATAGTCCCGCCGAACAACAGTGTTTCTTGCGGGACGATACCAATTTGCTGGCGTAGGCTGGCTTGAGTGACCGTTTTCGCGTCGGTTCCATCCACACGAATCACACCTTCCATCGGATCATAGAAACGCGGAATGAGGTTGAAAATGGTGCTTTTACCCGCGCCACTTGGCCCGACTAGTGCCACAATTTCGCCGGGCGCAATGTCCAGATTGATGTGGTGCAGCACTTCTTGACGTTCGTCGTAGCTAAAGCTGACATTATCAAAGGTGATTTGGCCTTGGGCACGTCCTAATGTCTTGGCGTTAGGGCTATCGTTGACATCAGGTTTGGTGTCGAGGATTTGGAAAACACGCTTGGTCGCACCGAGAGCTTCTTGAACTGAAGTATAAAGGTTGACGAGCGAACCGAGCGCCCCAGCGACTGTGATGCCATAGAAAAGAAACCCAATAAGCTGTCCGCCGGTCAAGTGACCGTCAATGACTTCGCGTCCGCCGAACCATAATATCAAGGCTAACGATCCAAAACCGAGAAAGGCAATCAACGGCCCGAAGAGTGATCTTATTCGCAGTAGACGAATCGCTGCGTCGAAAGCTCGACCAATCGCAGTCTGATAACGGCTAATTTCATAGGGTTCGCGCACAAAACTTTTAACTTCGCGGATGTTCTGCAAGACTTCTTCGGTGACAACTGTTGCCCCGGCCAATTCGTCTTGAATCTGTGTACTGATTCGGCGCAAAAATATACCAAATACCGCGCCGAAAGCAATGATAATAGGAGCCAAAACAAGGATGAAAAGGGTGAGACGTGCATTCAATATGACCATGTAGATAATCGCGCCAATCATGATGAATGTTTGCTCGATTAGCACATTGATGTTACTGGTCAGTGCCGTTCGCATCACAGTTACATCACTCGATAAGCGCGATACCAATTCACCGACTCGACGCGTGGAAAAGAAACCCAGCGAAAGGGTTTGCAAGTGATCATAAATTTGCAGGCGCAAATCCACGACGATCTTTTCACCGATGTAATTGAGATTATAGTTTTCGATGAGTGAAGTCACGGAGCGGAGAAAGAAAACAAATAGTAATGCAACTGTAATTTGGTCAAGGAGTTGTGTGTTCTTTGGTGTGAGTACTGAATCGACCACATTGCCAATGACTCCCGGAAACACGAGGCTTAGTATGGCACTGCTAATGAGTGCGATTACGGCGACAAATAAACGGGGTTTATAAGGCGACAAATAACGGAATAACCGTCGCCAATTCATGGGAATATCAGGAACTTCAGCCTTGTCTTGTGGCGCACCACGCCGACTGCGTCTGCCAAACATAATCAACTGACTTTCTGTTAGATTGTGAGGATTTGCACAATAGTATGCGCTTGTTGAATTAGATTCCAGTTAGAAAATGCTGGTTAAAAGCTGGAGGCGTTGAGGAAATGAGCGTGCTTATGTACCAGCGACACTAATGACGACACCTTGTGTATCAATCGGTACAATCCACGTTTTAGCCTTGACACCGCTGTTCTCGAAGGCCAGTTC
>JACDGI010000889.1 GCA_013821665.1 Anaerolineae bacterium | reverse complement strand
CTTGGCGTACTTGGCGTACTTGGCGTACTTGGCGTACTTGGCGACTTGGCGGTTCAATTTGTATTGTTGGACTGGTTTCGATCTGTAATCAACCACAGATAAATGATTGTGATAACGACGTTTGCCAAAAATAACAGCACCGAAACGGCTGCCCCTCGTGCGAAGTTCGATTCGCCCCATGCCGACCGGTACAGATACACTGAGGCCGTGGTGGTTGCATAACCCGGCCCTCCGCGCGTCGTCGCCAGAATCAAACCAACGGTGTTGATACTTCGCATGGAAGTCAGCAAGAGTGCGATCAAAAAAGTATGCCGTAGCAAGGGGAAAATCATCCGTAGAAAGATTTGGAAGCGGTTCGCGCCATCCAAGGCCGCGCTCTCTTCCACCTCGCGCGGAACCGTCTGTAAAGCACCGAGAAATAACACGGCTGTGAAGGCGACTGCCCGCCACACCGAGGCTAAAATCACAATACCCATCGCCCCATCAGGATTGACATAAATTGACGGTCCGAACAACGGGGTAAGCCACTGTTGAATGAGGCCATAATCTTTGAGGAACATCCAGCGCCACATGGTTCCAGCTACGACATCCGACAGCACCCACGGGATGAAAATCGCCACCAGATACCAACTGGTGTACTTGACCCGCCGGTTCATGAGCAGGGCCACCAGCAGCCCCAAACCCATCACCAGCACTATATACCATGCCGAGAAGATCAACGTTCGCCCGAAGCTCTCGCGGAAGGTACTTTGCCCTAAGAGTAGTTGGAAGTTTTGCAGTCCAACGAACTCAAATCCGCCGCGCCGCTGACGCATCACACTCAATATAAACGCGTAAATCGTAGGATAAACCTGCAATATTAACAGCACCAACATAGCGGGTAGCAAGAACCACAACGGCACGAAACGCCCTGAAAATAAATTAGGCCGCCGTGTATCTGTTCTTCGAACGCGCTCCCTATCGAATGCTGTCTCCATCCCAATGCTCCCAAAACTACCTTACACAACAAGGGCGAACCCTCGGCTCGCCCTGAAATTCATTTAATGCTGTGTGCCGCTGTGGTCAAACGTGTTATCCGCCGCGTGCAGCCGCGATTTCGGCATTGTATTCGTCCTGTGCCGTTCGCAAGGTGCTGAGAATATCCTTGTCGGGATGCTGGATCAGATCAACCACCGTGTCGGCGAACTTTTGCTTGGCAGTATCCGAGTCGAAGAAGGTGGGAGGTGCTGCGCCATACTCTTCTAAAATAGCGGCCACGCCTGTCCAATAGGGAGTCTTGAAAGCCGCGTCCGCGAGACCAGATTTCAAGGTGGGCAAGCCACCATAGGATATGGCATAGGCCACATTTCGAGCAGTAGTCATATCCCAATTGATGAAGGCTTTGGCACCTTCGATATTCTTCGAGTCTTTGGGGATGACCCAGCCATTTTGTACGAGCGAGGTTGTCGGTTTACCATCTTTGGTATGGATAGGCGGTGCAAGTTGCAGATCGCCAGCGGCCAGCGCTTTCTCGACCGCAGTCGAGTCGGCTGGATATTCTTTGCCAGAAGGCGTTTTCAAGGGATTGAGGAACACATATGACCATGATCCCGCCATAAATGCACCTGCCGAGCCATCCTTAAAATTATTCTCGTAATCAAAGCCGGTTGCCAGCGCTGTATCAGGGATTTTACCGGCAGCATACAAGGCACGAATGGCCTCAACACCTTTGACCGCTTCTGGTGCAGCCCAACTCGCCAGCCCTTTATCATCCGCGAACTTTACGCCGTAACTGGTCATCAATGGGAAGAAGAACACATCGAACCCGAACACGTCCGCGCTTTTGCCAGTGATGGCATATTTGGTCGTGGTATCGTCGGCCAAATCTTCGATGCTGCCGTCATAGCCGTTGGGATAGGCATCTTTCCAATAATAGGTGAGGGTGGTTGCCATCGTCGTGGGGATGCAGAGGATTTCGCCTGTGGAGGCCGTACAACCCGCCAGCGCCACCGGATCAAGATCATCTTTCCACGGGGCTTGAGCGATAAAATCACGTAAATCGGTCAGAGTGCCGTTGATGGCAAAGGGACTTAAAGCCGCGGCGCTGACATAGGATACATCGGGTACGTTGCCACCTGCCAGCAGTGCCAAGTTTAAATCGGTGCTGATGGTATCAAAGGGTCGTGTGACATTTTTGAGAGTCACACCCTCGGCTTGATAGTCTTTGATCAGTCCCGCCATCCATTTATCCTGATCATTCTGCGGGCTGTCCGAGTTATAAACCGTCCAAATCGTCAGTGATTTATCCTGTGCCGCAACCGCACTGACGCTCAGCGCCACCAAAACCATCAACAACAGTAAAACCCCATTCCGAGTGCGCTTCGTCATCCATTGTCTCCCTCATTAATTCACTTCGCTTCAGGTAATAACGAAATATTACCGCAATCGGAGGGGGAGCGATATAGACAAGCCGCACAGGTTCAAGGGCTTGGTCATTGGCAGCCCAATATGGATGATATGCCTAATCAGGATCGACTAAATACCGATGCGTTTTGCAAATTCTTCCAGAAGCGGAGCGGCATTCCCGACCACTGGATTGCCGTGACCAAAGAGCAGACTATCGGGTTTCAAAGCGATTACTTTTTTGATAGAGCGCTTGTTTTCTTCGGCATCGACGGTCAGGGCAGCGAGGGGCTGCGTCATGCGGTTGAGCATGTAAAACATAACGTCACCAGTAATCAGTATCCGGCGTTCGGGATGCCAGAAAGAGATGTGGCCGGGGGCATGACCGGGTGTGAAAATCACCTGCAAACCACCGAGCATGGGCAGCATTTCATTATCGCTCAAGGTACGGGCGACCGGAACCGGTGTGACTTTCATATCTGGTGGGCGCAAACCGGCTGGACGACGAACGATAGGCTGTTGGCCTTCGATGACCGGCTTTTCCAAGGCGTGACACCAAACTTCCGCGCCGGTTGCCTGTTGGACTTTGGGCAGACCACCAATATGATCGGGGTGAGCATGGGTGATGAGGATACGTTTGACA
>JACDGI010000888.1 GCA_013821665.1 Anaerolineae bacterium | reverse complement strand
CCTCTCAACCGCTCGTAAACAGGGTGTCAACATGCTTGATGCCCTTTCTGCTGCCCTTCATGCTGCTCCTTTTCTCCCTACCTGAGTAGTTACATTAAATCTACAAAATGCCTCGGCACCGCTGCTGAGGCATTTTATGTAAGTCTTATTCGTTTACACTTGCTGCGATTGAGGCGCGTGATCGCGGTTCCACTTTTCTATATTGCCTAATGCGTCATAGGCCGCATATTTGTACATTTCGGACAGGGTAGGGTAGTTATAAACAGATTGGATAAACACATCGATAGTGCCATTTGCCGCAATAACTTGTGAAGCGATGTGGACAAGTTCGGAAGCCAACTCGCCGATATGATGAGCGCCCAGAAGTTTTTTGTCATCGGGGGAGAGTATGAGTTTTAACATACCGTTGTCGCCAATAATTTGTCCACGTGCATTGTTTTCGCTGTAAGTCCGACCAACCACATACGGGATATTTTTCTGCTTACAGGCTTCTTCCGTTAGGCCTACCAGTGCAATTTCGGGCACGGTGTAAACAGCTAATGGCAGTACTGCTGACACATGATCTTTGTAGGATAGATTGAAGGCATGTGCCATCGCGACCCGCGCCTGTTCCATAGAGGTTGATGCCAAAGCTGGGAAACCGATGACATCACCTGCTGCGTACACATTAGTTAATGTTGTTTGGTATTTTTCGTTAACAACAATCAACCCTCGTTTTGAGACCTCGATCCCTAAGGCTTCTAAACCAAGACTGGAAACATTCCCCTGTCTCCCAGATGCATATAAAGCCCCTTCAACGACGAGTTCCTCACCTGATTGCAAAGTCAAATGCACCTGATTGTCGCGTTCTTCTGTTTTATTGACTTGCTGCAGAAGCAATAACCTTACGTTGAGTTTAGTGAGTTGTGCAATGAGCCGGGCGACAATTTCTTGATCGACAAATGGCAAAATTTGGTCGTGGCTATCAATCAAAGTTACTTGCACACCGAGTGTTGCAAAAACGGAAGCGTATTCGCAACCGATAACCCCACCACCAACTATGGCTAATGTTTTGGGGATGAACTCCATTCGCAGAATCTCATCCGAATCAAATATCAATTGACCATTAAACGGAACATCAGGTGGATGGAAGGGTGATGAACCGGTTGCAATGAGTATGATGTCCGCTTGAAGGGTTGTGTCTGTACCATTTGTTGCATGAACTTGCACAGTATGGGTATCTTTTAAGGATGCTTCTCCCCAGAAAACGTCGATCTTGTGGCGGTCAAGATTATTCTGGATAATTTCATGTTCGCGATTTACGACAGCTTTCTCGCGGTGCATAAAGTCAGCGATGGTCATATTATCTTTGATCGAATAATCAAGCCCATAAAGACCGCGTTGTAATAATCCGGAAAAGTAGAGCGCAGTCTCACGCAATGTTTTTGAAGGCACGGTGCCAGTGTTGATACCCGCGCCACCCAAATATGGAGCACGCTCAATAAGTGCGACTTTTTTGCCGAAATAGGCTGCTTGTGCAGCGCCTTTTTCACCCGCAGGACCCGAACCAATCACAATCAAATCGTAATGCTCGTTCACGTTGTCTCCAAAATGCTTGATATAGTCTTTGCTTAAATATTTCTCTCAATTCATTATATGACGTTTTATCTGTAACTTCATCTTTTACAGGTGGTATCTGTTAGTGTGGCTTTGGATATATTCTAAGTGCCGTACATTGTGTCCTATTTTTAACGATCCATAACCGTGATCGCTGATAAATAAGCTTTTCCTGATCTTGCTTGTGGTATAAAATGGCAGCTTGCAGCATTAAATATTGAGGAGGAGACTTGAAATGCGAGTCTATCGAATTCTTTGTGTATTACTTGTTTCGGTTTTTGTGATTCCGGTCGGTGCTTCATTGGCTCAAGATAGCCAACCCTTGGTCGGTTTTTGGGATCAATGTGCGGCTCCTACAGCCTTGCCTGATACAGTAACCGTAGGCGCAGTTTTCGGCCTCACCAAGGCTGTAGCTGTTTATGGCACAGCGCAGAAAAACGCAACTGATCTGGCCGTTGAAGAAATAAATGCCTCGCATTATTTAGGCGATAAGACCACGTTTGCCATTCCGGTTGAAGATTCGGCTGGTGATAAAGACCAAGCAGTAGCCGCCATGACCAAACTCATTGATGAGGACAAAGTTGTAGCTGTGCTAGGGCCAACGCTTTCCTCCGAAGCCTTAGCTGCTGATCCGATTGCTCAAGAAGCCGGAACGGTTGTCCTTGGCGTGAGTAATACCGCCAACGGACTTACCACAGCCACAGGTATGGGTGATTATGTGTTCCGTGATAGCTTGCCCGAATCAGCCGTTATTCCCGGTACGATCAAGCAGGCAACAGAAACACTTGGCCTCAAAACAGTTGCTATTCTCTACGGCAATGATGATGCCTTTACCAAGAGTGGTTACGATATTTTCAAGCAATCGCTCACGGAAAATAATGTAGCGATTGCTGATGAAGAAACCTTTGCCAAAGGTGATGTCGATTTCAACGCCCAATTGACGAAAGCCATTGGAACTCAACCGGACGCGCTGGTCGTATCCGCGCTCGCAGCCGAGGCAACCCAAATCATTATTCAGGCGCGCGCACTCGGTTACACAGGTCATATCATCGGTGGTAATGGTTTCAACTCTCCTGCTGTTCTCAAAAGTAGCGGCAAGGATGCTGAAGGTCTAATCGTAGGTGGTGCATGGAATTATGGTAATCCAAACCCCTCCGAAAGCAGTGTTGCATTCGTAAAGAGTTACGAAGCAAAATATAGCGCCTCACCTGATCAATTCGCGACACAGGCTTATACAGGTGCATGGCTGTTGGCGACCGCTATTCGCTGTGCCAACTCGGTTGACCACAAAGCAGTGCGTGATGCGCTGGCTGGTATCAAAGATTTTAACAGCCCATTAGGCGTATTTAGCTTTGATGACAACCGCGACCCCGTTCATGATCCAATTGCCCAGTTGGTTGTCGATGGCAAATTCACACCATTAGCAAGTAC
>JACDGI010000115.1 GCA_013821665.1 Anaerolineae bacterium | reverse complement strand
ATTCTGATGCTGCCAGAAGGCCCGATGATGATCGTATCTTCCCCCATTCTAACCACAGAAAAGGAAGGCCCGACGCACGGCTCTATCATCTGGGGACGCTACCTCGATGCGAAAGAAATTCAGGCTGTAGCCGACAAAACGAAACTTGCTATCTCGCTAGAGAAAATCACCAACCCTCAACTCCCTGAAGACTTCAGTATTGCCGCAAAAGCTCTAAACAATGGCAGTTCAACCTTTATCCGGCCCCTTGATTCCGAGTCGATTGCGGGTTATGTCGTCCTGAAAGATATTTTCGATAAGCCCGCTCTTATCTACCGTGTGACCCTGCCGCGTGAAGTTTATGCCCAAGGGCAGGCAAGCGTATCATCTTTCATTCTGTCGTTGTTGATGGTCAGCATCATTTTTATCGCTGCCACGCTAATCCTTCTGGAAAAAGTTGTGTTGTCCCGCCTTGCGGATTTAAACACCAGCGTCAGCAGCATTCGAATCAGCAAAGACCTGACATCACGCGTCAAAACCGGCGGGAACGACGAATTAGCCAGTCTAGGCACATCGATTAATGGCATGTTGGAAGCCTTATCACAAACCCAGATTGAACTGGAAGAAGCCCGCGATGAAGCTGTGGAAGCACTCAAAATCAAGGCGCAAATTGTGGCTAACGTTAGCCATGATGCGCGTACACCCTTGAATGTCATTATGCTGCGTGTGGAGATGATTAAGCGCGGTATTTATGGCCCGTTGAATGAGAAACAAATCCAATTGTTGGAAACGGTACATGTCAATGCCAACCAACTTTTATTCTTTATCGAGAACCTATTGGATCAAGCCCAACTCGAAGCGGGTAAAGTAACGATCAATAAGAGTGAGTTTATTCCAGTTGAGTTTTTCAACACCATCGAATCGTCGATGAAGTCTTTAGCCGAGAAAAAGCATCTGGATTTGAAGACCGAAATTACAGAAGATGTTCCGGCGCGTCTCATGGGTGATCAACAGCGATTGAATCAGGTACTCTCAAATCTGGTGGTCAACGCCATCAAATTCACAGATGAAGGCGGCATCAAGATACGGGTATTCTGCCCGGATGAAACGCATTGGGCCTTTCAAGTTTCTGATACCGGCGCGGGCATTCCCAAAGAAGCACAAGATAGAATATTCGAAGCGTTTTGGCAGGTGGATGGTTCATCAACCCGCAAGGTCAACCGCGGTGTCGGCCTTGGTTTGTCTATCGTCAGCCAGTTGACCAACTTGATGAACGGCAAGATTACAATTGATAGTGAAGTTGGCGTTGGCAGCACGTTCACCATTGTCTTGCCAACGGAACTGCCACAAGGAGAACAGGTTCATGAATAGGCCTTTTATCATGATCGTTGAAGATGATGTCGAACTGGGTGATATTATCTCCACCGTTTTACAGGGCAGTGGCTTAAGTACCGAAACAGTACGCGATGGGGGGCTGGCATTTGATCGTATCTCGGCGACTGAACCTGATGTCATCTTACTAGATATGCACTTACCCAATGTGTCTGGCAGTGACATCCTTGACAGCATCAGGGCAACACCCCGGTTGAGCCGAACACGCGTGGTGATAACAACAGCCGATGCCTTGCTCGGTCGGGCAAATGAGGACAAAGCCGATTTAGTCTTAATCAAGCCAATCACATTGGATCAAATACTTGGTCTCACGACACGACTAGCTCGCTTATCATAAATTGACAAGAGCAGTACAGGGGCGAGAAGTATCGCCCCTGTATTTTGTTTCATCTACTTACAGAGCGATGCCAACCGCTCAGTAATCTGTGCAACGCTGGCCTCTAACTCAGCCAATTTGGCACGTTCACGTTCGACCACATCCGGTCGGGCGCGGCTGACAAATTGTTCATTCCCCAACGTCGTCTTGGACTTTCCGATTTGCTCCTGCAACTTGCCCTGCTCTTTGGTTAGGCGTTCGCATTCGGCAGCCACATCGACCAAACCAGCCAGAGGCAAATAAAAGGTCACATCACTCACCACCACGGATGCTGATTCATCGGGGGCAACTGCACCTTGAGCCAGTAAAGTTATCTGAGACACATTGCACAGGCGGGCAAATAGATAACCATATTGTTCGAGATTAGTGCGATAGCTGCCGGGGGCACCCACAGCCGTAATCTTATGTGACGGTTCAACCGCATATTCGGCGCGGACGTTACGCACACCGCGCACCAAATCCATCAGCACGGTCATATCGGCTTCGGCTTTGTCATCTAGATAGGTATTATCCGCAACCGGCCACTGGGCGAGTATCAAGGCTGTTTTGGTGTTGGGCAGGTAGCTCCACAATTCCTCGGTCACGAATGGCATATAAGGGTGCAGCAGACGTAAAGTCGTGCTGATAATATGAAGCAGGGTGCGGCGTGTATTTTCTTTGGTCTTGGCATCACCTTCATACAACGGATACTTGCTCACTTCGATGTACCAATCGGCAAACTCGCCCCACAGGAAATCATAAACCTGCCGTCCAGCTTCGCCGTATTGATAGGTATCAAACAGATATTGGACATTGCTGGTCAAACGCGTCAGGCGGCTCACAATCCAACGCGAAGGCAAATCCAGTTCCTTAGCAGGTGGCAAACCAACCGGAACATCGCCTTCAATATTGCCGAGAACAAAATTGGTCATCTGCCAAATCTTGTTGACGAAGCGCCAATTGGCCTCGACCTTTTCGCTGTCGAGATTGATGTCGTTACCGGGGGTGCTGCTGGTCACGAGTGTAAAGCGCAGCGGATCGGCTCCGTACTGGTCGATGAGTTCCAGTGGATCAATGGTGTTGCCCAGCGATTTACTGATTTTGCGCCCAAACTTATCGCGAATAAGACCGTGCAGATAAACGGTGTGAAACGGCGCTTCATCGGTAAACCACAAGCCCATCATAATCATGCGGGCGACCCAGAAAAAGATGATGTCATAGCCCGTTTCCATGATAGACGTGGGATAGAAGCGCTTAAGATCAGGCGTTTGTTCAGGCCAACCCAGCGTACTAAACGGCCACAGGCCACTGCTGAACCATGTATCTAACACGTCTTCTTCTGCTGTCCAACCATCGCCTTTGGGTGGTGTTTTCGCCACATGGATTCTGCCATCTTTGTGAATCCACGCGGGGATGCGATGCCCCCACCACAATTGGCGGCTGACGCACCAATCTTCAATGTTCTCTAGCCAGTTGAAATAGACTTTCTCAAAGCGTTCCGGCACGATTTTGATGCGTCCATCACGCACGGCAGCGATGGCTTTATCTGCCAACGGTTGGATCTTCAAAAACCACTGCGTACTCATCAGCGGTTCAATCACCTCACCGCCGCGTTGACTGCGCGGGACAACATGCGGGTGGTCAAGCACTTTCACAGTTAAACCCAGTGCCGACATATCCGCCCAAATTTTCTCGCGGCAAGCAAATCGATCTAAACCGGCATACTGCCCTGCTGCCTCGTTCATGGTTGCGTCACGGTTCATGATGTTGATGAACTGCAACTTGTGTTTGATGCCGATTTCGTAGTCATTGAAGTCATGCGCTGGTGTGATTTTTAATGCGCCTGTACCAAATTCGCGATCAACATAGTCATCCGCGATGACCGGAATAGCACGGTTCAAGATTGGCACATAAGCAGTCTTGCCAATGAGATGCTTATAACGATCATCGTCAGGGTGGACGCAAACGGCGGTATCACCCAGAATAGTTTCGGGGCGAGTGGTCGCCACTGGAATGAATTCGCCGCCTTCAACCGGATAGTTAAAGAAATACAATTTGCCCGGTTCTTCTTCGCGCTCCACTTCCAAATCAGAAACGGCAGTCTGCAAACCAGGACTCCAGTTCACCAGACGCGGGCCACGATAAATTAAGCCTTGATCGTACAAGGTGATAAACACATCTTGCACCGCGTTGGACAAGCCATCATCGAGGGTAAAACGTTCACGGCTCCAATCGCAGCTTGCGCCCATACGCCGCAGTTGATCGGTAATGGTGCCACCGTATTTTTCTTTCCATGCCCATGTTCGCGCGAGGAATTCCTCACGCCCGACTTCCTTGCGGCTCGTGCCTTCGTCGCGCAGCATTTTCTCGACCTGTAACTGTGTGGCGATACCAGCGTGATCCGTTCCCGGAACCCACAGTGACGCTTTGCCGCGCATCCGCTCGTAGCGAATCATCAAGTCTTCAACCGTTGTAAACAGCGCGTGACCGGTATGCAGCGCCCCCGTGACATTGGGCGGCGGCATACTTACTGTGAAAGGTTCTGCATCTGGTGGCGCGACTTCCGGCTTAAACCAGCCACTCTTTTCCCACCACTTGTAGATGCGCCCCTCGGCCTCTTTAAAGTCAAAGTTCTTAGGCATTGTCTTTGTCATGTGTGCCACTCCTCCGTCACTAGAAAACAAAAAGCCTCTCGCCCCGGACAAGGACGAAAGGTTTAGCTTCCGTGGTACCACCTTGTTTCCCCATGCACTGATGGCACGAGGCACTCATTCGCTATCACGGGCGCTCCCGTCGCAGCTTACTGAGGTTCAGCCGCGCAACTCCGGGGTGACTTTCGGTTCACATATGCAAGTGGGCTTTCAGCCTTTGACCCACACTCTCTACTACAGTGATGTAAACCTACTTTTCCCCATCAACGTCTTTGATGAATTAGAAGTTAGTATATCACGCTCGAATTTTGAGCGTCAATACCCCTGACAGATCATGACCAAAGAGTTAAGGGCTTCGCTTGCACCGCCTACCCTTATATGCTAGACTCTTTTTTATAGAATAAATCAACTTATCCCAAAAGAAATTGAACCGGCATGGCTGAAAAAATTCTCATCGTTGATGACGATTTAGATAGTTTGAAACTGATTGGCTTAATGTTGCAACGGCACGGGTACGAGGTGGTCGCGGCCAACTCTGGTACTCAAGCACTGACAAAAGCAACCAATGACCATCCCAATCTCATCATCCTTGATGTGATGATGCCGGATATGGATGGCTATGAAGTTTGCCGCCGGTTGCGCGCCAATACCGAGACGCGCCCTATACCCATCATTATGTTCACCGCCAAAACCTTGGTGGATGACAAGGTGGCGGGCTTTGAAGCGGGTGCCGATGATTATCTGACCAAACCTACTCACCCTGCCGAATTAGCATCACGCGTAAAAAGTGTGCTGGCTCGCAGTGGTGTCCCTCAAGCTAAAGCTGAACCGCAGCGTGGCAGTGCTATCGGCGTACTTGGTGCAAAGGGTGGTGTCGGCACGACAACTGTCGCACTGAATATTGCCGCTGCGTTCCTGACCAAAACTGAAAAGCCAATTGTGGCGGATTTCCGTTTGGGATCAGGCAGCCTTGGCCTATTTCTAGGTTTCAATCAATCTTATGGCATGGCGAATGTTCTCAGCAAACCGGCAGCCGATATACGCGCTGCAACGATTGAAAGCGAGCTTGTCAATCACGCATCCGGCTTACGTGCCCTGCTCTCATCAATTCGCAGCAAAGAATCACTCATCAATTTCTCGCCAGAGTCGGCTTCAATGCTCGTCAAAACGCTGCGGACATTGGGCAATCCATCGGTGTATGACCTCGGCAGTGGCTTAAATGCCATCAGCACGCGTTTACAGCGTGAAATGGATCAGGTGATATTGGTCGTCGAGCCAAACCCTGTGGCGCTAGTCATGGCACGCGATATGCTCCAAGAAATGGAACCACCGGGAAGCACCACTGGACGTATCCATATCGTAGTGGTCAACCGCGTACAATCTAGTGTCCAGACTCCTTGGCATGAAATCGAACAGGCGCTCGGCCATGAACTACGAAGCATCATTCCAGCAGCGCACGACCAAATCTTCCAAGCGGTTCGTGCGGGATCACCAATTGTCACTGCCCAACCGAGCTTTCCCGTTTCAACACAGATCATTAAATTGGCTGATGAACTTTCGACGCGACTAAAGGCGATGGTTCCTAGCGAAGCGCGACCTTAACGATGGTCGCAGTTCAGTATTGCATTTATGACAAGTGAAAAGGCACATATCGCTGCCGAGTTATTGTTCACTGCGGATTCGGCAGTTGCCCTTACTGGCGCGGGCATCAGCACACCATCTGGAATACCAGATTTTCGCAGCCCGAAATCCGGTTTATGGGAAGGTGTCGATCCGCTAACGGTCGCCAGTATTTATGGTTTCCGCCAAGATCCCCAAGCCTTTTACGACTGGATTTATCCCCTTACCAAACTCACAGTTAATGCCAAACCTAATCCTGCACATTACGCATTAGCAGCTTTAGAAGATCAAGGCAGACTTAAAGGTGTTATCACCCAGAACATCGACATGCTGCACACCCGTGCCGGAAGCCATGTCGTCTACGAATTACATGGTCATTTCCGCGAGGCAACTTGCGTCCATTGTTTTACGGTTTTCGACGCTGAGCCGATTATTCAGCAGTTCTTGTTGGATCACAATGTACCGCATTGTTCGCTGTGCGGCGGCGTGATTAAGCCCAATGTGATCTTATTTGGTGAGCAACTCCCCATTCAAACATTAATGGTCGCACAAGATTTAGCGCGTAAAGCTGACCTGATGTTAATCGTGGGCACATCACTCGAAGTTGCCCCGGCTTCAGATTTACCCATGTTGGCAGGGCGAAATGGCGCTAAAATGATAATAATTAACCTTGAACCCACACATTTGGACAATGCTGCCACGGTAGTCATCCACGCCAACGCGGCAGAGATATTACCGGAAATTGTGCAGCAGATGGAGAACATACATGAGCATGACAGTCAACAGTAGCGATGCTGACCAAGTCATCGCCCATTATCAACGTTTAATCGAGATTAGCCAGCAGCTTAATTCGACGCTTGATCTTGGCAGCCTTCTAAAAAAGATTATTTCCGCCGCCCGTGAATTGACCAATACGGAAGCGGCTTCGATTATGCTCATTGAACCGTCAACCGGTGATTTGCGCTTCGAAATCGCATCCAACATTGCTGTACAGGATATGGATGAAATCATTATCCCCAAGGGCAGTGGTATTGCGGGATGGGTCGCCCAACATGGCGAGCCACGCGTGATTAATGATGTTACCCAAGAACCCTCTTGGAGTAACCGCGTTGACGATACCATTGAGTTTCACACCCGCAGCATCTTAGCGGTTCCGCTGCGTACACATACCAAAGTCATTGGTGTGCTAGAAGGCATCAACAAAATTGGCGGCGGGGGATGGACTGAAAATGACATCAATACGCTGAACACATTAGCCAGCCAAGCCGCCATCGCCATCGAAAACGCGCGGTTGTTCCAACAAAACGATTTTATTGCTGAAATGGTTCATGAGTTACGCACACCACTCGCTGCATTGAAAGCCAGTACCGTATTACTGCTGCGACCGGATTTGCCGGATAATCGCCGCCACGACATTATCACGACCATGCACAGCGAGACTGAACGCCTATCACGCCTAACAAGCGAATTCCTCGATTTAGCGCGGCTTGAATCAGGACGCGCACGCTTGGACACCTCCCGCTTCGATACAAACAAACTGCTTGAAGAAAGTGTTGATGTGGTCGTACAGCAGGCTAACGACAAAAATATCGCCGTGAGTGTTCAATGCGATTCGATTACCGCCAACGCCGACCGTGGTAAGATCAAACAAGTGTTGTTGAATTTGCTTACGAATGCCATCAAATATAATCGTGAAGGTGGATGGATTTTGGTGTCAGCAAAGCCTATAATCAACCACGAAAATCTGCCCTACATCCAAATCGCGGTGCAAGATAATGGTTATGGCATCGCTAAAGAACATCAAAAGCACATGTTCGAGAAGTTTTATCGTGTAGCGGATACGGCAGGTTTTACACAGGGAACAGGCTTAGGATTGGCAATTGCGCGGCACATTGTCGAGGGACATGGTGGGCAGATCATATTGGAAAGTGAAGTTGGCGTAGGTTCAACCTTTGCCTTCACGATCCCGCAAGCAGTCCGCTAAAAATCGAGCAGCACTTTTAGCTTTCCCGGTTCAGCAGCAACATCCATCGCTTCAACGGCGTTATCAAATGGGTAACGGTTTTCGATGAGTGAAGTAACGTCGATTAAGCCGCGCTCTAAAAGCCTGAGAGCCGCGTCAAACGGTCCGCAGCGGCTGCCAATGACCTTGATTTCGCGAACGGCAACCTGCGTCATATCGACTTGTGGGAAGCCGTTATAAGTGCTTTTGAGGATAATCGTTCCACGCGATTCAACCAAATTGAGCGCGTCTGCAAATCCCTGCGCCAATCCGGTCACATCAACCACGACCTGCGCCGATTGTTCGGGCAAATCACTCAGTTCCGCCGACACAATCCCCCATTTGTCGAGCAACTTGGCCTGTTTTTCGCGTCGCACAACTCCGACCACATCCGCGCCCGTCAATTTAAGCACCTGCGCCACCAGCATCCCCAATTTGCCCACGCCGACCACGACCACACGGTCACGGGGTGAAATATGCACGGCTTCCGTAACTTGGAGTGCAGCGGCTAAAGGTTCGACGAATACCGCTTCATCGTCGCTGATTTTATCGGGAACAATATGTAGGTTACGTGGTGGCAGGGGTAAGTAATCCGCAAATGCGCCGGGATAATGGCGGATGCCAATGGTCGAACGATTACGACATTGGCTGGGGATACCGCGTTGGCAGAAGTCACAGCTACCGCAAACAACACTGATTTCACCAACAACGCGCTTGCCAATAAGATAAGGCGGTCCTTCGGTAACATCAGCTACAAATTCGTGGCCGAGAACGCCGGAAAATCCGTACATTCCGGCCACGAGTTCGAGATCGGTGTTACAAATGCCAGCACGGCGGATTTTGAGCAGTACATCGCCATCTTGAGGCTGCGGCACAGAGCGTGATGTTTCAAGATGAAGTTGTCTGTCAAAAACCAGCGCACGCATGAATTAAGCCTCGACTGAAGCTAATTCGGGCTTCTTACCAAACAAGCTGAACGGGAACTCGCGCTTTTCCCATGAAACCAACAAGGGAACCGCGATGAAAATGGACGAGTACGAACCGGTCACCAAACCGCAGAACAGAATGAACACGAACTGCTTGATGCTGGCACCACCGAACAGCATGATGGCGATCATGACGAAGAACACGCTGATCTGGGTGGTCAGTGTACGGTGAATGGTTTCCAAAACGCTGCGGTTGACGATGGTTTCGTATGGCTCGCCAAGGTGGCGCGGAATGTTCTCGCGGATACGATCAAACAACACGATGGTATCTTGCACCGAGAAGCCAACGACCATCAACATAGCGGTCAAAAACAGCGCGTCCACTTCCCACTTGAATATGAGACCCATTACCGACTGAACCGCCGCCACAATGAGCACATCATGGAGCATGGCGATAATGGCGCAGACACCATAGCGGAAAGCATCCGGCACTGAACGGAAGGCCAGCACGATAAACAAGGTCACGACGATGGCAGCCACAAAGACCGCAAACAGCGCCGCCCGTGTTACCTCCTGACCGACTGTAGCCGACACACTTTCATCCTGTGAAAGGCTACGATCCAGTGGTGCGATTTTATTGAGATCATCCAGAATTTTGCGTTTTTCTGCTTCTTCATGGAATGAAGCACGAACCGACCAACGATTTTCACTCTCATCACCCAGCCGTTGAATAGTTGCCGTCTGATCGCCGTAGTTGGCGAAAACCGCACGGATATTATCTTCATTCGCGCCGGGTTGGGTGAACTTCAGTTCATAGATGCTACCGCCCTTGAAGTCGATGCTTAACTCAAAAGCCGTACCGCGTGTGATCAATGAATAAATCATAATCACAATACCCACGGCGATAATCGACAGCGAAAAGGCGTAATACCAACGACGTTTTTGAACTAAACTGTACATAATATTTAATCCTCGCCCTATACGCCCATCAACCAGTGACGGTCTTTGATTGCGCCACGGGTGATAGCCAGAATGATGTGCAAGAAAGTGCGTGTGACGATAATCGCCGTGAACAAGTTGAGCAGCAAACCGAGAGCCAGTGTAACAGCGAATCCGCTCACCTGACTCGCGCCCGGTGTCTGACCGAACAAGAACAGTACGCCGCTGATTAAAATGGTCGACAGGTTCGAGTCACGGATGGAACTCCAAGCGCGTGTAAAACCTTCATCAACGGCTGTGTCCATATCTTTTCCGGCACGCATTTCTTCACGCATACGCTCAAAGATAAGAATGTTACCGTCCACCGCCGTTCCAATCGAGATCAGGAAGCCGACGATAGCAGGCAGTGTCAAAGTCACCGGAATGATCTTGAACATCGCAAGGTTGAGGACAATGAACACCAACAGCGCGAGGCTGGCAGCGATACCGGGGACACGGTAATTAATCAACATGAATGACAGGATGATGATGACACCCACCACACCTGCACGAATACTCAAATCGACTGATTCCTGACCCAATGTAGCGCCAACGGTCTGGCTGCTGACAACACGCAGTGGGATTGGCAGCGAACCGGAACGCAATTGAAGCGCCAAAGTCTGTGCTTGATCTTGTGTGAAGTTGCCGGTGATTGTTCCGCCGGTATCCAAACGAGCCTGAATGGTCGGGGCAGACAGGACAATACCGTCCAATACAATCGCCATCGGCTTACCAATTGAATTTCCGGTAAAGGGGCCGAAAACTTGTCCGCCATCAGATGTCAGTTCGAAGCGAATTGCCCACTTATTACTTTGATCTAATTGGGCTGATGCGCTTTGTAGACCGGAACCGGTCATCACCGTATGGAACGGCTTACCAGTTGTTGGGTCTGGCACACCGGGGACATCGGCTGGTGTTACAGGGGTCACGGCAGGGGCGACAGCTTGTTGAGTAGCTTCGGCTGTCGCTTCAGCACCCGCTTGTTGGGTAGCCTCGGCGGTTGCGTCGGCAAATGTCGCTTGCGGTGTTGATTCGGCCTGAGCAGCGGCACGGGCTTGGTCAGCCTGTACCTGAGCATCTGTCAATATTTTTTGTCCCACGTACTGCGAGACATTGGTTACAGTCGAAAAATCAACAAACTCCAACAGCGCCGTTTTCTGGATGATGTCGACTGCTTGTTGTGGGTCTTTCACACCCGGCAGTTCTACCAGAATACGGTTGTTGCCCTGCACCTGCACGGTCGCATCACCAACGCCCAGCGCGTTAACACGCTTGCTCACGTTATTAGCAGCATTCCGTAGATCTTCAACGGTGTAGGAACCAGAGGGCAGATCGGCCTGCAATAACACACGCAGACCACCGATAATATCCAAACCATAGACCTGCTTAACATTCAAACCAAAATCATCTTTGCAATCATCATTCATATCAAGATGAATACCTTGATCCGGTTGAAGATTGTCTGTCGTATTGTAACAAGAATCAGCAACATTACTGGCTTTCGTATTCGGCACACTCACCCAAATGGCAAAACCGGTGAGCAAAAGAATAAGAATCAGCCAACGTATATGGCCTCGCATAAAAGAACCTTTCTTGAATTTATTCCGCTGAGATGGCACGCCCATCCCATGCGATTATGACCGCAACACTGTTTCAGAGGGTGAGGACTGTCCTTCACCTAACCCTTTACGCGCTGCTTCGGCAAAGGCTTCTGGATCGTAACCTTGGATGAGTGCTGCCGTCACCAGCCGCACCACCACACCATCGGCAATTTCAACATGCGCGACACCTTTTTCGGCATCAATCGCCAGCACTTTGCCGATGATGCCCCCATACGTCACAACTTCATCGCCCTCTGCCAGCGCACTCACGTATCGCTGACGTTTCGAGAAATCGCGTTGTTTGGGGAAAATCACCATCGCCCAATACGCACCTAAACCTAGCAGCATCACTAACGCTAAAAGTACAAATTCCATAAACCGGGTCTTTCTTATCCATTCAAAACCCGTCGGATTATATCACTGCGTTCCAACCTTACAACAACGAGTTAAGGCCCTCTGGCAACTTGTAAGGTACCAACACCCTGTTCCTGATACGGCCCACCCATGGGCCCGACCGCCACCAACAAGGTATAAGTACCGGGTACAACCCCATTGGGAACAACAAATCCATGCCATGTCGAAAAATGCCCATGCCAATTCGGGGTGTGATAATCACCATCAAACGAGGGATTACCGCCCGCCATCGACAAACCCTTGACTGCGATGTGCAAATCGTCTGGCAACATGCCGACGACTTCCCAATCAAGGCGCACACGCACCGAACCGCCATTGGTTGGGATCGCATTCGCGTCTGTGGCAACACCCACCAAGCGCAAATTGCCAAAATCAAGTTGCACAGGTTGTGGCGTTATAGCTAGTTTATTGGTGACTCGCTTAAAAATGGTTACAGGGCCGGACGAATAACGCGCATCGTCAAATTCGGTTACAGGCCGATAATTGACGTTGAACCATGCATCATCCTGTATGACATAGTTATAAAGCACCAGTGCTGCGCCCCGAAAGCGTTGGAACACCAGATAATCCGGTGCATAGCCCACCAACCAGCTATAAAAGTCATCACGTTTCAATCCGGCGGCGACATCCGGTTGCAGCAAGCCCAGATAATCGGTCATGTAGCGGCGGGCATAGAAGCCGATTTGTCCGACTTCCGCCACACCAACCGTGGCATCCAGCGGTGTATTTTTGTTCAGCCATTCGCCCGTTTCACGGTAGGCTTGCCAATCCACAATTGGCAGCATGACATCGACCGGCCCACCGGATTGGATTCGTTGGCTAATCAGGCTGAAAGATGTCACTTGGGCGACTAATGGGAATACGGCGATTGCACCAACCAGAACCGGAGCGGCTTGAATACGGCGCAAATTGAGACGTTTAAAAAGATAGTCAAGACCGGATGCCGCTAGAAGCACCGCACCCGGAACCAGCGGCGCATAATACCAGCGATAAGGCGCAACTTTGAGAAGCATATAAGCCAGTAAATGCAGCGCGCCCCACATGACAACTATCACCGTTGAGGCATTAAATGAATTCGCGAAACCGAATAACACCAGTAAAGCTAAGGCCACATACAACGGACTTTGCAACATCAAACTGCGAAGAATGAGCCGCAGCCCTTCCCATGTGGTCACGTTCACACCCATACCGGTGATGCCTAATACAGCCTGTGCGCTTTTTGCGCTCAACGTGACCGGAAAAGGTGAACCGTAAGTGGCGTATGCCCAGATCGCAAATATCAGGAGCGGGATGGCAGCCGCAACACCGTAATAGATAATCGCTCGCCACCAACCGCCTGTGGTACTGATCCGGTTAACCGAAGCAACAATCAGCATCAGTCCTAATAATCCCGCGGGTAATGCCGCGTCAGGACGTGCGAGTATCGCCAAACCGACCAGTAAGCCAGACCATGCCCAGCGTTTTTCCTGCACCAGCCAAACCGCTGCCAGCACTAACATAATCCAAAAAGCGGTTTCCATCCCCAGTGCCAGCCATAATGGGCTGCTAAGCACGTAAACCAAGCCGCCCCACAGCCGAAGACTTTCCGACATGCGGCGCGGCAGCAGGTTATAAATCAGCCAACCGCCCAGCCCAATACTGAGCGTGCCAATTAAGCTGCCGAGAAGATGAAAATCGGGAACAATCAAACTAAGGACACCCAGCAGAATTGCGTAGAGAGGAGCAGTGGTACTCAGCACATTGTCGCCAGCGTTATAAACCAGCCCGATCCCCTGTGCAAAGTTGCGCGAGTAGCGATATGTGATAAAACTATCGTCGAGTCGGAACTCCGACATAACCGCAAGCCAAATGAGAATGGCAACCAGTAAATAGCCGACCAAAAGTACTAACTGGCGGTTACGACTGCTGAATTGCTTGACCATAGACCACATTATCCCTACAATAGCCGTCGCATTATACACAAATGTGGAGTAAGCGGTACACTAGGTTTACTCTGGGAGGAATAGATATGCGTAACAGTTTGAAAATTTTGATGATTTCACTGGTTGTTTTGTTTGCGCTCAGTCTTTCGACGTTGTTCGTCAGCGCTGGACAGAAGGTGTTAAGCGTCAACAGCGGTGACGCGAACACCACATGGTTTATCACGGGCGAACAAACCTTGGTGATGAACGGTTTCGATTTGACCACACAGGGATTGAGTTTCCCCGCGACCATCGACAAGGTTAGCCTTTCAGTCGATACAGCCGTTGCCACGACACCCGTAAACATCGTGGTTTATCAGGATGCGAATGGCGGTTCACCCGTCGATGCTACCCTCGCTGGGCAAGCTCAAGCGACGATCACTCAATCGGGTGTATTTACATATACCTTCCCCACGCCGGTAAATATTACCCAACCGGTAGTATGGGTAGGCTTCTACTTACCGCCGAACTTCAAATTCTTATCGGATAAGTCAGGCACATCGGTGTTGACTTACTGGGCATGGACACCGGGTGGAAAGTTCGACCTGACCAAACTTTCGACCGCTTCCATCTTTGGCCCTTCCAACGGCACTGCGCCCGTGAGCCTCAACCTCAATGGCACCGCCCGTATCACCGCCGA
>JACDGI010000114.1 GCA_013821665.1 Anaerolineae bacterium | reverse complement strand
ACTCGACTTACGGGCGCGGCGTGGACTTCGTGGTGGAAGCGGCTGGCGCACCGATTCACACACTCGCACCGCTGACCAAAGGGCTGGCGGTCAACGCGACCATCTGCCACATCGGACGCTCGGAACGACCTACGCCACTCGAACTGGAATATTATCAAGTAAAGGGTGTGCAGTTGGCGGGTTCACTGGGGCATTCCGGTCATGGCACATTTATGAATGTCATCCGTATGATGGCTTCCGGCAAATTGGATATGCGCCCGATGGTCAGCGCTCGGATGCCATTGGATGACGCGGCCAGCGCTTTCAAGCGGTTGGAAAGTCGTCAGGATGCCAAAATAATTTTGTTACCGAATTGAGAAAGATACGATGGCAAAAGTCATTTATGGGGATCGCATTGGGCGAACTGCCCGACTAAGCACCGGGTGTTCGGCTTTCATTTTTGACCCGATGGGGGAACGCATTTTATTGACGCGGCGAACCGATAATGGTCAATGGTGTTTGCCGGGTGGTAGGATGGAAGCCGGGGAAAGTCTAGCCGAAACCTGCATCCGCGAGGTCTGGGAAGAAACAGGCTTGTCGATACGCATTGTACGGCTTATTGGCGTGTATTCAACGCCTAATCAGATTCTTACGTATGCCGACGGCAATAGATGGCAGATTATTTCACACAGCTTCGAGGCCGAAGTGATCGGTGGCGAATTGGTTCTCAGCGACGAAACGACCGAATTCGGATATTTTACGCCAGATGAAATCGCAGGTATGGATGTCATGGAGCATCACCGCGAACGTATTGCTGATGGCTTGTCGAGACAAAGCGCGGCCTTCATTCGCTAGGTCTTTTTATTTCCAAAATCCATCCTAAGTCTGACGAAAAGGGCTGCCTATCAATGCTATATTGATGGGCAGGTTTTTATTTGAGGACATGACATGAATCGGTATAAGCAAACGAGTATCGTGATATTTTGTATGGGCGTAATGTTGGGATTATGCGCTCCAGCCGTTGCCCAAGATGATAGTTATGAACTCGCCTTCTCCAACGGCAATATTTTTACCGTAGATACCATTAGCGGCATTGCTACCCAATTAACCAATGGTGACCGCTATGCCGACTCGCCAACATGGTCAACGGATGGTACACAAATTGCCTTTGTTCAACCCCTGACCGACGACTTTTACGGACAATATGGGCTGTTTGTTATGAATACCGATGGAGGTCATCTGGAGCAAATCGCGGGTGATCTTCTATGGCGCAGCCAACCAATTTGGCTCAAAACTGGCGACACACTTTTGTATGCGACCAGCAGCGGCATCAAAGATGGAGACTGCCTGATCCGATCCGTTGCACGCGATGGCAGCGAGTCGCAAACGATTTATCGACAAGGGCATACGAAGTGCAAGGTCTCGGCTCTTTCGCCCCAACTCTCGCCCGATAACACGCAAATTCTCTTTGGTTTAGATGATCCGGTTGGTAAATATTTTCAACTGTACAGCATGAGTCTCGTGAATCAACAGGTGAAGCAGTTGACCGACAACCGTAATAATAACGGCTCAGCGGAATGGTCGCCCGATGGCACCCAAATTGCGTTTAATGCGATCCAAGATAATCAGCGGGAAATCTTCGTCATGGATGCGGATGGTATTAATATGCGTCGGGTGACGCATCGCCCCGGTAATGATTATGCACCCCATTGGCTGGCGGACAGCAAGAGTCTGATCTTCTCGTCGGATCAAAAAGGTTATAATATTTTCAGCCTTGATGTGGCAACCGGTGTCGTTCGTAACCTGACCAATTTGACGGATTCGGGCGCGTGGAATCCAGTCGTTTCGCCAGATGGCACTCAGATTGCATATCCCACTGGCGTTGATCCGGTCGGTGGGGCAGACCACATCGACGTGCTGACGCTGGCTACTGGCGAAGTCCATGAACTGACGGGCGTTGGCGCAACTGCCTACTCATTGGCGTGGCGACCGTTACCGAAATAGAAAACGAAGTTGGTGCTATGGAACTCACCGTTGAGCCTTATCTAGAACAAAATAAACGCTGGCCTCAAACAGGTCGGCACATTTTGGCGCAGTATGATGTCGATAAGGTTGTTGTGTATCAAGCCTATCGACCGGATATTGGGCAATTCGCGGCTAGTCACGGCTATTTTGGTGGTGATTTCCAACTCGGTCGTATGAGTTGGATTAAGCCTAACTTTTTGTGGATGATGTTTCGCTGCGGTTGGGCGACCAAAGAAAAACAAGAATGTGTTATCGCTGTGACTATCACACGCGAGGGATTTGATACAATTTTGGAGCAAGGGGTTCATTCTATTTTTCTGCCGCATATCTATGGCACGGAAGAGATTTGGAAAACGAAGGTTGCTCAATCACCCGTTCGTTTACAATGGGACCCTGACCATCATCCGGCGGGAAACAAGTTGGATCGCCGCGCGATTCAGCTTGGATTGCGTGGTGAGATATTGAGAAAATATTCGCGAGAATGGATTGTCCGTATTGAAGATATTTCCGATTTTGTAAGGGAGCAGCATCAGCGTGTGATTGCGCAGCGGTATGACGAACTGCTGACTCCGCGTGAACAGGTGTATCCGGTGCAAAACCGTGCGGTTGCCGAGCAGCTAGAGCTTAGCGCGGAGAATTTAGTCTAAAAATATCTTACAACTGACATTATCCTTAGGTATTCACTTTTTAAGGAGGTGACGATGAAGGTATTTAAATATGCAATCTATCTTATGCTGCTGGCTTGCGCGGCTTGCAACTTGAACCAGCAGGGCAGTGCGGTGATTACGCCGACTGTTCCACCCGTTATCCCGACCGAAGTCTCGAATGCGAACCCAACACCTGATACCACAATGATTACCTATAACAATGCTGCTTATGGGTATACTTTTGAGTATCCTGCGAACCTGCCATTGGATGGTGATACCAACAGCCAATATCTATGGATTGACCGGCGAATTAACGTGAATGTAGTGGATAAAAACCCCGAAACGCCGATGGGTGATGCGCCTATCATTGAGAACGCCCAAGAAGTGATGATCGGTGTGAATAACGGACGATTGCTCAAAGGTTCTATCGGCGCAGTTGGTGGTAATACACCACAGCGTTACGAGGCGTATGTCGTCCAGAACAATGGTCGCTACTATCAGTTTACGGCTTATGAACTCAAGAATAATGTCGTGCAGCCCGCTGATCGCACAATGGGAAATGTCCCGGCAGATACACTGGCTCTACTGCAACAGATCATGGCCTCACTACGATTTAATTAGCGAAATTAAGCTCGTATATCATCGGCACGCACGTTGCCATTCAGCATATGCGCTTTTGGAGGCGTACCAAGTCCATCTTAAAACTGGAAATATACGCTAAGATTATGGCTAAATATTGAGTTGACTCGTTGAAGGAGATTTCATTATGCCTGTTGACTTCGGTTTGGCTCTGGTCGAAAGCCACCCTAAAAGTGATATGAATTACTGGATGAACAACCTTGAACACCTTGCTCCCCTTATCGAAGGCAAGATCAAAAGTCTGTGGATGACCGATCACCTTTTTTGGAATGAAGATTTCGCCTATGAAGTGTGGACGGTTTTATCGTATCTGGCGGCTAAATTTCCGGCCTTCGATGTGGGCCCGATGGTTATGGGACAAAATTATCGTAATCCGGGGTTGGTTGCCAAGGCTGCTGCTACATTGCAACAATTCAGCGGCGGGCGCTTCATCATGGGTATCGGCGCGGGCTGGAAGGAAGATGAATATCGTGGCTACGGTTATGAACTGCCATCGGCCAAAGTGCGCTTGGAACAGTTGGAAGACTCGATTGAAATTATGAAGCGCTTATGGACGCAATCGGGTAAGGTCAGTTATCAAGGTAAACATTACCGTTTGCACGATGCCGTCCTTGAACCCAAGCCCATACCCGTTCCACCGATTTGTGTGGGTGTCAAAGGTGATAAGGCGCTCAAAATCGTTGCCAAACACGCCGATTGGTGGAACATCTCGGACGTGAACATCCGTGAATTTAAGGAACGCAGTGCTGTTCTTGACCAGTATTGCCATGACATCGGACGTGATCCCAAGAGCATCCGCCGCACATGGTTCGGGCGTGTGGTCACAGGCCGCAGCGACAGTGAAATCACCCGTTTGGCGAACTCGTGGAAGATGCCGTTTACCACCGAGAACGCCTTTGTCGGCACACCGGCACAGATTGTCGAACAAATGTCGGAGTTCGTGGCGGCAGGCTGTGATTACTTCATGATCGACATCCTCGGTTTACCCGATCAAACCATCCTGTATATGGTCTTGAATGAGATCATCGAGCCGGTGCGGAAAATGGGGTGATGGCTCTAACAAGCCGCTCCGACTTTCGCTATAATTTAAGGTTGTAGGCGGGTTTATTACTCGCCTAAACTTGATCACCCGCCCAATTCATCAACGCAAAGAGCAACTTTTTGTGAAACAACCTTTCGTTCGGGATCGCTTCACCTGGCTGGCGTATTTCATGCTGTCCTATTACGCCTATGTGATTGGCGCATTGGGGCCAGCCGTTCCTTTTTTGCGTAAAGAATTGTCGATCAATTACACCGTTTCGGCATTCTATATCAGTGCTTTTGCGGCGGGTATGGTGATTGCCGGTGTCACCAATGCATGGATGGCACGGCGCTTCGGTCGTCCTGCACTCTTTTGGGGTGGCGGATTTTTGATGGCGGTCTGCACGGTTGTACTGACGTTCGGACGCACGGCTGAAGTTGGGATCATCAGTGTGTTTGTATGCGGCCTGCTCGGCTCCTATCTCCTCGTTACCATCCAATCGAGTCTGTCCGAACTTCATGGTGACAATCGCGCCTATGCCTTGACCGAAGCCAATGTATTTGCAGTGCTGGCGGCATCGGCTGCGCCCATTGCGGTTGGCTTTGGTGAATCGCAGGGTTTGACATGGCGATTTGCGTTCTATGCCGCCGTCGCCATTTGGGGATTAGTCTTCATCTGGACGCGCCGTTCGATCAAATTACCCGCTGTGCAAAGACCTGATCCCGTTACACATCCGACTGCGGTTCAACATGATAAGCTGCCGCGTGCCTTCTGGGCTTATTGGGTGGTTGTTTTCTTTGCGGTCGCCATCGAATGGTGCATTGTTTTCTGGGCTTCGACTTATATGGAAACAGTGGTGGGCCTGAGCAAAGAAGCGGCTGCCTCCAGCGTGGCCTTATTCACTATTGGTCAATTTGTTGGACGTGCGGCTGGCAGTCGGCTGGCACGTCGTTTTCCCAGCGGCAATCTCATTCTGATTGCAGGCGTGATTGTGCTGCTTGGGTTTCCATTGTTCTGGTTGGGACGTATACCAATTGTGAACAGTGTTGGCCTGTTTGTATGCGGCTTAGGCGTGGCGAACTTATTCCCACTGGGCTTATCGTTGACTTCGGCAATGGGTATGAATAACCCCGATGCGGCGAGCGGCCTGACTTCCATGAGTTCGGGATTAGCCATTCTGCTGACCCCACAATTTTTAGGCATAGTTGCGGATCGTACAGGCATCCAGAATGCTTATTTCATCGTCGCGCCGCTGGCAGTCGCCATTCTTTTTATGACGTTTTATGCCAACAAACTGGCACGGGAACGAGCCGCAAATCTGGCGTTAAGCCAAGCGATGTCGCTGTGACTATCAAGTTTTAGTGAGTAGTGTTTGTAAGCCGTAAAAAGGCGTACGCTTTGGATAAATAGCATACGCCTTTTTAGTTTTTTACTTGAACGTGAAAGATGCCATAATCGCATCGGCCAGCGGCTTCAGGTGGTCAGCAAAAGCCTCGGTTGGCCCGTCAATTGTGGCTTCATAGAAGTTATTGGCACCATCGATAAAGATATAGGTCACGCCGCTGCGCAGCACTTTGGGCGCGTCATTAACCCACTCATAACGGTAAGCGGGTCGCCCACTAATCGTTATATCCGTTCCCGGCGAGAATTTGCGTGGTGTTACATCATCGGCTTGTAAAGTGGCGGCTGTCTTGCTCAATGGCGCGGATGGCGATATGTTACGCTTGCGCACACTGTCCCACACAACCGTCATGGCGTAACTGCGCTGCTCATCGATGACATGTCGGATTTGCACTTCAGCCCGGTCAACGCGCCAACTCTTGGGCGTGGAAAAGACAAATCCCGGCCCTGTTTCCTGTTCTTCTAGCGGCGGGATGCCGGTGTTGGTGTCGATCTCTGGACGCGTGTAAGTGTAGATTAAGCCGAACATCACCGCGTAGATCAAGAGCACCACCGCAATAAAAGCCAGATTGCGGTTGCGCTTATCCTGTTCGCGTTCTTTGACGGTCGGCCCTTTTACGGCATCAATTGGCGTACCATCGCCTGTGGTGCGGATTTCGACGGGTCGGGTGTTGACAGTGGGCGGGATACGACTTTTGAGGCGATCTGGTATCGGTTCGCCCATAATCATGCCCGCGACTTCATCCTGTGTCACATCTTCTTTACGGAAGTCGCCCACTTTATGCCCATGACTGATGATGGTAAAGCGATCTGCCACTTCGAACACATGGTGGATATTGTGGGTGATGAAAATAACCGACATGCCGCGCCGTTTGGCTTCCGTCGTATAACTGATGACCTTGCGTGTTTCACCAATCGAAAGCGCCGAGGTTGGCTCATCCATAATCAGCAGCTTCGTGCCGAAATGCACAGCGCGTCCAATGGCAATCGATTGACGTTCGCCACCGGATAGGGTTCCAACGGGTTCTTGCGGCCCACGAATATGAATACCAATGTTGAGCAGCGCCTCGGTCGAACTGCGATCCATCAGTTCTTTGTCGAGCAGTTGCAGCGGCCCCATTGGTTTGGTTGGTTCTCGTCCCAGATAAAAGTTGCGCGAGATGTTCATCAGTGGGACGAGCGCCAGATCCTGATACACCGTTTCGATGCCTAACGCACGGGCATCTTGTGGCGAGGTCATATGAACAGGCTGACCCTCAAAGTAGATTTGTCCGCTGGTGGGCGGATGGATGCCCGTTAACACTTTAATCAGTGTGGATTTACCTGCGCCGTTGTCGCCCAGCAAGCCGACGACTTCTTGATAACCCACTTCAAAATGAACATCTTCAAGGGCGATGACGTTACCGAAACGTCGCCCGATGTTGTCCATTTTAATCAGCGGCACACCGCCGTTACCGTTTGTAGATTGTTGTTCGCTCATGGCTGTGTTCACCTCACTCGCCGCACAGCCGTGTTGAGGACGACTGTGACAATTAAGATGATACCGATGAAGCCCTGAAATGCCTCGGCAGGCACACTAATCAACACCAATCCTGTTCGGAGAATGCCAGTGATGAGGACACCCAGTGTCGCGCCGATGATGCTGCCATATCCACCGGAGAGCAGGGTACCACCGATGACGGCTGCTGCAATCACTTCGAGTTCAAGATTTTGTCCGTCCAGCGGAAAAACCGACTGCTGCCTCCCAACTGCGATGACACCCGCCAAGCCAGCCAGTGCGCCCGAAATGACAAAGTTGATAATTCGTACACGATCAACCGGAATACCTTGCGCGCGGGCTGCACCAGCATTGCCGCCTGTGGCATAGGTCGCGCTGCCATAACGGGTTTGTGAGAGAATGAGCGTGAAGATGGCGATAATGAGCAGCCACCAGATGGTAGAGGTACGGAAGTTCGCTGTTGCCGAGGCAATAAACCGACCATTTAAGAGTTCGAAAAAACTTATTTGGACAATACTGGTCATATCTTTTAATTGGTTGAGGGCAATAGCTGCCGCCCCGCCGATAAAAACAACGCAAGCCAATACGACCAATATCAGGCCGAGTGCGGGGCCAATTTTCGCGATACCAGTACTTTTACCCAAGGCACGTAGATAATTACGCACGCCAGCCCAACCGAAATACAGAAAGAAAGCGATGATGGCGAGCATCACTACCACGATGACCACCGGGTGAAAATACAACCACGGTTGGCCTTTCGAGTCGTAATCGGCATAACGCAGAATCGAGCCGCCGCGAATGGCTGTCAGGGCAATAGCGCGGTAGGCTTGCAATGTGCCGAGAGTGACGATGAACGACGGGATACGAGTCCAGACGAGAATCAGACCATTAACAAGCCCCATCGTCGCGCCAGCAAGGACAGCCGCCAACGCTGCAATGACTGCCGGAACGTTGCTCATGATGAGCGACAGAAACACCAGCGAAGACACGCCGAGTATCGAGCCGACGGATAAATCAAATTCACCGGAGATCATCAGGAAGGCTACGCCGACCGCTACAATGCCGCTAGTCGATTGACTGGTCAAAATGGAGGCCAACGAGTCTTGCGTCAGGAAGTTCTGGCTGGCTGTAAGCGAGAAGAAAATAATCAGAGCAATGAATCCGATGAGCGCACCGGCTTCGGGCGAACGGGTAAATTGAGTACGTAAACCATGCAGTTGCGTCCTCATACCTTTAGAGGTGTCGAGTGCCGCCATGAAAAAAGGTCTCCAATTTCAGATAAACAATTTTTATCTATTTAGCGTACCGAATTAAGAGATGGGGCAGTGAAACAATGTCCCACTGCCCCAAATATTTTTACAACGGATCAGGCAGCCGGATTAACGGTAGCCGTCCTTCACCAATTGTGAAATCTGATCAACGTTGCTGGCATCAATATAGCCGGGGCCGGTGAGGATGTCGCCACCGGGGGTCAGGCCGTACTTGACGTGCAGGAACAGCCACTCGACCGTGCCGAAGCCCTGATAGTATGGCTGTTGGTCAACGGTCTGTATTGTCAAACCAGACTTAATGTTTTCGAAGATTTCGGCGCTGGTGTCGTGGTTGGTGTGGAAAATCTGACCGGGCTTGACACCTGCATCCTTGGCATACAGGTAGAAAGCGCTGGCAGGTGTCGGGCCAAGCGTATTGATGGCGTTGGTGGTTGGGTGACTCTTGAAGTAGTCAGCCAAAATGCTGGCGTTCTTGTTCGGGTCGTTGTCGGTGGTGATCTTATCAACCGTGACACCGGCTTGGGTTAGCACATCGGCATAACCAGCGCAGCGATCTTCCAACCCGACGTGACCGACTTCCTGCACAGGGCAAACCGCACCGGTGATGGTCGTACCAGCGGCCTTGGCTGCACGCAGCGCTGCACGGGCATTCGACTGACCACTGATGAATTCGCTGGTGCCGATGTAGAACAAGGCTGGCAAGCGCTTGTCGGGGTCATTGGCATTCGGGTCATTGGTATTGAAGATAATGACCGGTACGCCGCTCTTAACAAGGGCATTGACACCGTCTTTGATAATATCGGGGTTCGGTGACGTAATGCCGACACCATCTGGCTTAGCGGCAATCGCATCATCCAGATACTTGGGCATCGCGGTCACATCGTCGGTGTTAGCGCTCAGCCACTGCACATCGACACCGAATGTCGCGCCTGCATCATTCATACCTTTGATAACCGTCACCCAAAATGGGTTGCCGGGACCACCATGCGAAACCATAATTATTTTAAGTTTTTTGTCCTGTGCGCCCACCAAGCCGAAGCTCATCAAGGCGATACCCAGAACAACCGTCATGACTGCCAGACCAGAAATAATACGTTTCATTGATACAAAACCTTTCTAATTACAAATCATATTTGAAGCACGCCCCAGCTTATAAAGTAATGTTTCTTAAGTTATTACCTCCTTTACTTTCGTTTGAGAATCTTAATCTTACCCTCATAGCCGAAAAGATGTCAAATAGCTTCGATTTTGGCAGCAGTTGGTATTTTGATAGAACAGCAATGCCGCACAAAGCTTTGGGGTATAATCTTTTCAAATTAGTTTCGTAAATATTTAAAATAGGAAAAACTTGTGTTGAAATCGCCTTTATTACCGCGTGTACTTCTCGGTTTGATTGTCGTGGCTATCGTGCTGGTGATTGTTGGAATCCTGTTCGTTTTCGATAATACGAACCGCTATAATCAATTGGCGGCCATCGACTTACAGCCCTTGATCGATACCATGAAAGACAATGAACTTAACGCCCATACGGTTGCCGACGTTGAAATTCGCAAACATCAGGCCGAAGTTGCCCGTGACGAAGCCTTTGCTCTAATCGGCGGTGGCGCTATCCTTCTGGGACTGGTTTCACTGGTTTACACCCGTTTGCCGGATAAACCCGCCGCAACTAAAATAGCATGAAGGATAAGCTTTTATCGATGTTTGATACAGGTTCCAAATGTGATTAGATCATTTCAGTTGCTTTCGGTTCTTAAATTCGGAAGTTCTTTACAATTATTTCCATCGTTTTACTTAAAAGCTGCTTTATAATCTTTTTAACTAAGAGTCTTAATACGACAGGGGGTAGCGATGATAATTCCTACCAATCAGGACTTCGCCAACGAAGTACGCGCTGACCGTCTAACCATTATTTGGCAGCTCACATTTGTTGGCTGTATCATTATTTTTTGGACGGTAGCCGTTGCCGGTGCCTTGACACGCATGGATGTGTTGCCGTGGTTGGCGGCTCCGGGCGCGTGGAGTATCGCTTGTCTGCTGGCACGCGGATTGCTCCAGAAAAAACAATTTCCGCCTGCCGTTTGGTCATATGGCTTGGGCGCGATCATCGGTATTTCGGTTCTCCTATTTCTGGGGGATCGCCTGAGTACCGAACTGATTGCCTTTGTTTGTCCACTGGTCGTGGTCATCATTGGTTTGATGCTTTCCCCGCGTGAATCGCTGATATTTGCTGTTTTGTCCAGCGTACTGATTGCTTTGTCCGCCTTCTTAAACCCCAACGCCAACACGATTGGCTGGCATCAGTTTTTCCCGATTTTCCTCACGTTTGTAAGTTGGGTTTTAGCCGCACAGGTAACAGGCGAACTCTACCAGATTACCCAATGGGCGCTGATGAATTACGAGCGCGAACGCAAAACGACCAGCGACCTCTACGAAAATCGGCAAGCACTCGAACGCTCATTTCGCCGCAGCCAAGCCTTGAGCGAAGAGTTAACCGACACCAACACCGAGCTTGATAAGGCCAAGCAAGCCGCCGAAGAAGCCACCCGTTATCGTGGGCAGTTCCTTGCCAATATGAGCCATGAACTCCGTACACCTTTGAACGCCATCATCGGCTTTAGCGAAACCATGCTCAAGTTCCCGCAGATGTATGATGAAATCGAACTGCCTGATAATTATCGGACGGATTTGAACCAGATCTACAACAGCGGTCGCCAACTGTTGAGCCTCATTAACGACATCCTCGATTTGTCTAAAGTGGATGCCGGTAAGATGGAACTCCTCATGCAGCGTGTGGAACTGGACGAGCTTATCTCTAGTGTCATGTCTACAGCCGAGGGCTTAATTGGCACCAAACCCATTCGTCTTGAGAAAGATTTACCGGCTTCGTTGCCCTTAATCTGGGCAGACGAGTCCCGTATTCGTCAGGTCTTGCTCAACCTGTATAGTAATGCCGTCAAATTTACCGACAGCGGCTCGATCACGCTATCCGTTCGCGAGGTTGATCAAAGCGTCCGTATCAGCTTGAAGGATACCGGCAAAGGGATCGACTCACGCTATCACGAAGCAATCTTCGAAGAATTCAAACAGGCCGAAACCAGCGGACGTGATCCGCGCTCCGGTGCGGGCCTGGGCTTGGCAATTTGTCGCCATCTGTTGGGGCTAATGAGCGGGCGCATCTGGGTGGAAAGCGAAGCGGGCAACGGCAGCACCTTCCATATTCTTGTGTCCTTATATCGTGATGATGCCACCCGTCCTACACGCCGTGATACCTCGACCTTTCCGGCGGCGCTGCTGCTTCAGTCGCCATCTCAGCCTGAGAAAGTGGGCTAATCGTGCGCATACTTTACGTCGAAGACAATGCCACCAACGTTATTCTGGTGCAGCGCGTTGCCAACATGGGTAGACATGCGGTCATTAATTATGACGATGGGCAAGTCGCCTTGGATCGTTTCGAGCAGGATAAGCCCGATCTTATATTATTGGACGTTCAATTGCGTGGCGCGTTAACCGGCTTGGATGTCGCGCACGCCCTCCGCACCAAAGGGTGTACCCTTCCCATAATGGCGGTTACGGCCTATGCCATGAAAGGGGATCGTCAGCGGTGTTTGGATGCCGGATGCGACGATTATCTGCCCAAGCCTATTTCGGTGGCCGAGTTAGTAACCGTCTTCAAGCGTTATGGCGATGCGGCTGCTGCTGGCAAACCGATTGTCTCTACCTTTAAATTCCCAACACCCACAACGACTGCACCCGCCAATCTCGTAACGCCGCCTATCATTCTAACGCCATTGCCGGTCGCTGTTGTCGTTGAACCGGCTGTTGCGGTTGTCGATGCTTCGCCTACAGTCATAGCTCCTGCGCCGGTCATACCTTCGGTTGAGCTAACTCCTCCGAGTGTCGATATTTTGCCCATCGTCACACCGGCGGCTCCTAACACTGTAACACCTGTTGAACGACCAACCATTACCCCATCGGCTGACCCTCTGGCACATCGAGCACCTACACCAGTGAATGCCGAACCATGATCGAGCAGGGTTGACTCATGGTTGAACGGTTAGCTCTGGTGGTTGATGATGTGGGCGCGAACCGGGAATTTGTAATGCGCCTATTGAGTGGTGCAAAATTTACCGTCATTTCCGGCAGCACAGGCAAGGCCGCGCTTGAACAGATTGCCTCTCACGACGATCTGCCGATGGCGATTGTCGATATGAAACTCCCCGACATGAGTGGTTTAGAACTGGTTGTCGAGCTGCGTCGGAAATTCCCCAAATCGTATCTGGTTGTCGCGTCAATGTATGACGAACGTTCGACGATGAATAATGCTTTCGCCGCCGGATGTAATGTTTATCTGGTGAAGCCGCATGGCTTTATGGAGTTGTTTAAACGCCTCGTGCAGTCCGACTTATCGGTCTTGTGTGCTGATCCACCAGTAATCATTGACCAGTACGGCCCACGACTCTTCAAGAAAGATAAGCCCACGATTGGCGATTAATTAGGAGAGGATTTGCATCAGTCCGGGTTGGATGCGGAAGGTCATGTCGTGGCTGGTGGCTGTTTCCCCATCAAGGTCTAACCCGACAGAGCCATTCACACCGGTGATTTGAACTTCTTTAGCTTGTGCATATTTAACCGCCGGATGCGTCAGGTGGCTGCCCGAATATACCTGATGTAATGCACTGAAAATAACCAGCTTCGACACACCCTTTACGAGCACGACATCAAATACGCCGTCATTTGTTTCGGCGCGTGGAGCGATCTGCATTCCGTGTCCGAAAGTAGTGCCATTCGCTACCGCCAGCAAATAGGTTTTACCCTCATACCAATCTTGCCCATCGAGGCGGATTTGCATCACCTTTGGCTCATAATGATGGAGGCTTTGAAGAGTCGCTTTGAGGAACGTCCACGGTTTGCGGACTGCCGTATTATTCACCCGCTCATTGACCTCGCCACTCAACCCCGCGCTGGCGATATTCAGGAAATATTCCTGTTGATTGTTATCAAGCATCAGTTTGCCGACATCGGTGGGGGTAGGGGTAGCATTCGCGATCCAGCGTGCCGCTTGATGAATATCCAGTGGAATTTTTTTGTGGCGTGCCCAATCTTGCCCGGAGCCAATCGGCAGGTTGCCGTAGATCATTTTCGGATCATTGGGGTGTTGGGTGTTGAGTGCTGCCAGAGCATTAATCAGTGTGTGGTTGGTGCCGTCACCACCGATGGCAATAACCCGTTGGATACCGGCATCGTAGGCTTTGTCGAGGTGTTGGGCAACATCTTCGGTGCGCTGGGTGATAGCAACCACCAATTCACCGAGTTCTTTCCACAGAAGGGGTTCGAGTTCTTTCCAGACGCGACCTGCGCGTCCGCTGCCTGCAAACGGATTGAGTATAACGAGGGTTTTAGACATGCTTGGGGGTTAGCTACAAAATCGAACCTAAGTCATCTAAATTAAATGGCTTGGGGATCACGCCGCTTAAAACCCTGACGACATCGCCATTTAAGCGCTCATCATGAACGTTAGCGCTCATAATGACGAACGGGATGTCTTTCCAATCTTTATTTTTGCGAATAGCATCCAATAGACCAATACCATCAAGGCGTGGCATATTTAAATCACTGATAATGAGTTCAGGTAATGCTTGGGCGTGGTCTAATGCTTCCAACGCTTCTTGCCCGGTACGACCCGTGATGACGCTGTGGCCGCCCCACTCTAGCATTTCGCAGAGCAGTTTTTGCATATCGGCATTATCTTCAACCAACAAAATATGACTCATTACACTTCAGCCTTTAACGCAAATAATGGGTTTTTACACCTATTTTCTTTAACCATTGTACGCTTAATTAAAGGCAATGGAGAGTTAAGAAATCCTAACCTTCGCTAGAATTTCTCAACACTTTACGGTCGAATATGTCCTTCGCCAATGATGACCCACTTGTAAGTCGTTAGCTCTTCCAGCCCCATCGGTCCCCGCGCATGTAACTTCTGGGTGCTAACAGCAATTTCCGCGCCTAAACCGAGTGCGCTCCCATCTGTGAAGCGTGTG
>JACDGI010000887.1 GCA_013821665.1 Anaerolineae bacterium | reverse complement strand
ATACTCCCACACGTCTTTCACTGTCGAATAATAGAATGTCTCTATTATTTCTTAACGCGGTTCTAGTAATGTTTAGATTGCTTTACTCACAATATTATAAGGTGAACATGTGAGCAGGGCGAATATGGATTTGAAAACAATCCTTATGGCTCTCCCTCACAAGAGATGAACGTTTTCGTATCAGCGTTAATGTTATACTCAAATCACGCAGCGGCAGCATCAATGGTAATGGTTGCAAAGTACGTGATAAACAAACGCGATGTGCCTAATGTATTGCATTTGTAGGGGAGCACCTGTGTGTGCTCCCTCTTAAAAATTTTCGATCATCACTTACCGTATGCCCACCACCGCATCAATAGGAGAACGTTTATGCGCACCAAACCAGTATTGGCTGAAGGTGAAAAGAGGCCATCGAGCCTACGTCGCACCATGATTGTCGTAGCAATAGTCATCGTGATTATCGTGTCGATCGTTCTCGTTGTCATACCCTTTTTTGAAAGTGGTGGCGGCAGCGCTGATACCCGTCCTGTACCGGGTGACGCTGCTCATTTCGATCCGGTAGCCTCCTACCCATCGGTATTGGATTATGCGGGTACAGGCGCACAACTGGTTTCGCTAAACGCTTATTATGTGCGTTCCGATGGCACAGTCGAATTGAACGCCACCTATTCACCTGCGCCCTATGTGGATTATGACTTCGTCCGCCAGTTGGATAAAGCACCACCCAACGCGCCGCCGATTGGGGCAGGCGGAGCCAACACCGATCCGTGGTACGAGCCAATTGAGATTCATTTGTATCAACCGGGACAGTTTCGGCACGTTGAAAGCGCCGGTAACTCCTACACCTATGTCAACAAAGGCATGGAGCGCTCGGTAGATGATCCCCAAAACGGCCTTAGAGATCCAGTTCTCCCGCCACCGGCGTGTCCCTTTGCTAAATTGTGGTCAGTTGCCGTGACCAAAGATGCACCTGCCGATGCCGTAGCCATCATCACCTATGACGAGAACGGCTACGATTTTTCAATTTCGGGCTTATCCGTGTATCTGAAATTTGATATGGATTGTAAACTGAAGGAATAGAACCGGTAACGATTTTATTGAGGGATTTTCATGATTCGCAAGTGTGTGATAGCGATGTTTATGCTGCTGTCGTGCTATTCAACGATCAGCGCTCAGTTCAAAGATTGTCCTGACCAAATTGCCAAAGCCTTAGAAGCAGTAAGCAAACTGTGCGACGGTATTGGTCGCAATGAAGTCTGTTATGGGAATTCGCAGGTGGTCGCCGAAGCTCGCCCCGATGTTAAAAATCTACTTTTTGAAAAACCCGGACAAATCGAAAAGTTCCAACGTATTCAATCACTGCACTTCAGCGGCTTGGATAACAAAACGGGTGTTTGGGGGATTGCTTTGATGTCGCTACAGGCCAATATTGCCAATACACTGCCCGGTCAAAATGTAAAGATTCTTATTTTTGGTGCAGTTCAAATTCAAGGTGATGCTAAAGCTGATAAGTCGATACACAGCCTCTATTTTCAATCGGCATTGAATACCACATCCTGCAACGATGCGCCGCCAAACGGGATATTAGTGCAGACACCAGAAGGTGTAAAAAAGGTTCAGTTTTCAGTTAATGATGTGCAGATTGAGTTGGGTTCGACGATATTTATGCAAGCCCAGCCTGCTACTGCGACCACTCCCGGTCAATATACAATTTCGGTATTAGAAGGTCACGCCTTACTAACCGCAGCAGGGCAGACCTTATATGTCCCGGCTGGCGCCGAAGGTATCGTACCTTTGGACACACAAGGACGTGCCAGCGGCACGCCAGTACTCGGCTATTACAGAGACAGTGAGGTGGCCCATTTGCCGGTGTCGGTACTCCCTAAGTCGATTCAAATCACGCCCTCAGTAGTCGATGCTATTGGTATAGGTACGGATGTAACGTCAAGCAATGTGCCTGATGTCGGCATATGGAATTACGGTTACAAATTGATCTCGAGTTGCGCAGGTTGGAATCTCCCCCCCGATCTCAGCGGGAAAGTACGGATTACTTTTAGTACAGATCGCAGTAGTTTTGCGCTGAATACGGATACCTATCAGCGGGTGAGTGAAGGCGTTTATGTTCGCAACGCACCATATAAGGATGCCGTGTGGTTATATACCCTCCGCTTTACATCAGCCACAGCCTTTGAGGGAAAGATTACGGCATGGTGGGCACAAGACAAGTGTGTACCCGTTTATACAGTGACGGGCAGCCAATGATTTAGGCTGCCCATACTAGGTTAGAGATGACCTAATTTCACGACTTTTCTTGTGAGCGCATGATTCGACGGGCGATATACGGCAAGAAATGACCTGCATAGCGTTTCTGTAATTCAGGGCGCATCCAGTCGTTGCCTGTTACGTGTTTGCGGCAAAGTGTTGACCCACATGTACACGGCGGCAAAACATAATTTTGATCGGCTTCCCAAACGGCATAATCACCGGTAATCTCCTCACCCTTTGCTATATCGCGCCGCGCAATGACTGTGACATTATCGGCCATCCACACGCTGGGATCGCATGAATGGTTGACATAATAATCCATCCCATTAGCAGGCCCCGCAAGCAGCAAATCTTCTTCAATAAATGAGTAAGAAAACTCCGCCACTTTGATCTTGCCCGCCCGAATATCGGCCAGCTCCTGCCGTGTATAAAGGGTTCCGCCCCACACCATAATCGTTGTTCCGGCTGATAGGGGTTCGGTGGCAAATAACCCCTGCCCATTGATAGACGACAGTTTCACAATCAGATCTGGATGAAACCACGTTGATGACAAATAACGCGCGTCTGACATTCAATAACTCCCATCTGAATCGCACTTTTTAACCACTGGTGCAAAAGCCCATTTGATCTTTTGTAACGCTTTCGTAACTGCTCAGGTAGGGAAAAAGTACCGAAAAAGATAAAAACAAGCTAGAGTCATGGGTATGAAAGAAACCAACGAGCGGTTAAGCATTGAACAACTACAAGGGCTGGAAAAAGCCGACTTGCTG
>JACDGI010000886.1 GCA_013821665.1 Anaerolineae bacterium | reverse complement strand
GTACACTGCCGAGCGCTCCGGTGACCTGTGTTATATCCGTCACGTTGATCGTTTTATGTTTGGTGACATAACGCTCAAAGAGTTGCAGCACAATGGGGTCATCATCCATCACGATAAAGTGGCGCATCTTTTTTTCATCGAGGTTCTGCTGCCCCAAAACCATTGACTGCGCGGCAATCGAATCCTCGACAGGCAGCGATATATAAAACTGACTGCCACTGCCTTCTTGGCCTTCACTTTCAACCCAAATTTGACCACCATGCATTTCAACAAAACGCTTACTCAGTGTTAGTCCAAGGCCGGAACCGGTGTGCTGCCGCGAGAGTGAATTGTCGATCTGGTGAAATTCTTCAAAAACACGGTCGAGTTCTTCTATAGGTATTCCAGTGCCGCTATCCGCAACTGTAATGACAACGTGGTTATCTTTCAGTGAGGCATTGATGGCAACAAAACCATCGGATGTAAAACGTAAGGCGTTGCCCAGTAAATTGATGATGACCTGCCGGATGCGAACACGATCAAGCCATAGTATCGGCAAATCATGGGTCAGATTTAGATTCAGGCTCAACCCTTTATTTTGAATCTGATCCCGTAACATGTCGGCAGCCTCATTCAGAATGGTGCTGAGGTCGATTTCCTCCTTCACAATTGCCATCTGCCCCGCCTCAATTTGCGAAACATCTAAAATATCGTTGATCAAGCTTTGTAGATGTCTGGCATTACGATAAATCGTATTGATGTCAGACCAATAGGACATCGGCAGGGCAGCGCCGTAGGATGTCGGAGATGACACAATCATTTCAGAGAAGCCGGTAATCAGGTTAATCGGTGTTCGCAGTTCATGGCTGACGTTGGCAGCAAATTGCGCTTTCAAACGTCGAGCCGTTTCGGCTGTTCGGCGGGCATCACGCAGTTGGCTGTTGGCATATTGAAGGTTTTGGGTGGCTTCGTCGAGCATCTTGGTACGTTGTGCCAGTACTGCCCGATTGCTGCGAGCCTCTTGCATTTGGCTCACCGCATAACGTTGATATTGATTGACCGTTTTAAGCTCGCTCATAATGCCTTCGACCATAATCTCGGTAAAGATCATTGTGCCCCATAAGATAATCAAACTACCTAATGTACTGGATGGGTTTGGTAAGTTTAAATGTGTGGAAAGAATAAGCACGGTAGCCATAATCGAAAATAGGAATGTTTCGTAATTACCGGTGATAAAGCGTGTGACCAGTACCAATATTGCGAAAAGATAGAGGAACGTACCGCTGTTAAAAATGATCGCGCCGAGGTAAATAATGATGAGCGCTGAACCGAGTGCGCTGTAAGTCGCCAAGCGGGGCGAATAACTTTTCAAGCGATAGCAGCCGATACAACAGACCACAACCAACAGCCATAAGGTCATCATGGTTGTCGAAGGCGTTCCAAATAGCAGATTATTGAGTACGACCGCCGCCGAAGCGCTAAGGGCGACGATGAGAAGCACGCGATCTAAAATTCGCATTTTGAGGTCGGCTATCATCCCTTGATAAGCATCAACCGTATCCATTATTTGCATAATCGCCTTCCAAAATCGAACGCATTGAAACGAGATGACTCTCATGGCAAAGCAAAATAGAACCCAGACAACTGTAGCTCCAAAAAGGGCGGAAGGATAACTCATCGATATTTTGTAAAATAATGTGGAAGCCTTAAAAATGAGGATCAAAAAATGAATAAGTGTAATTTAAAAACCGCCAGCAAAAATGACGGTTTTTGTTTATTCGTATTGGCTTTCGCTTGCCTATTTTCAGGACTGTTGGCTTTCCAATATTAAGCAAAATGACCGGATTGGCAGATTAAGTTCACAAATGAATAGTCTGTCCTGTGCGGGCGGATTCGCGGGCTGCATCGAGAATCTGAACGACCACCAGGTTATTGGTTAAGCCGGATAAATCATTATCAGCTACCGTGATTGTTTTGCGGATGACGGCTGCCAACCATGAAAACGGAGCATCAAAGGGTGCTGATCGAAGATCTAACTCGCGCGATTGTTCTTTACCATCGGCACGTTGAGCGTAACGAAGGTTGGTTTTATCCAAGGCGTAAACGTAACCAGTTTGACCGTAGATTTCCATATCCTTGCGTCCAACAGGCCAATTCCACGATCCCTGAATGATACCTTGAGCGTGTTCGTAGGTGACGATAATGGTGGCCTCGTCATCGACGTGAGGATAAATATCAGGCTTAAGCTGCTGAAGCACGGCTGTAACTGAAGTGGGGAGTTGGTTATCCATCAGCCACGTAATCAGGTTAGCACCATAACAGCCGAAATCAACCACAGCACCGCCACCATTTTGAACGGGGTCAGTCAGCCATTTGAGGAACTCGGCTGTGCAGCCAATTTCTTTTGGCCCCCAATGACCGTCGTGGACAACAACTTTGCGAATCTGACCGATTTGGTGGTTGTCGTGAACCATTTGATAGGCCGTATGATTGCTGGCGTACCATGTCGTCTCGTAGTTGGTTAGTACTTGAATATTGTACTGGCGTGATAGGTCAGCGATTTGGCGGGCATGTTCCATGCTGACAGCCAGTGGTTTTTCGACCATGACATGGATGCCACGGGGCGCACAGGCTTGTACCACTTGCAAATGCTCATAAATCGAGCCGAATGCGGCTACAACATCGGGATGTGTCGCATCCAACATTTGGTCAAGGTCAGCATAGACCTGATCCATATTGATGCCATATTGCTGATGATAACGGTTCGCAAGGGCCGTATCGGCTTCGGCGATACCCACAATCTCAACATCGCCCTGCGCCGGATGCCGGAACAGGCCATGAACATGATCGTGGGTCAATCCGGCAATACCTAACCGGACAGGTTGTGCAGCATTTGGAACTTGGGGCATTTCTGTACCTTTCGATGGATGGTTAATCAATTGACATTTAAGCGCTTACACGAGGTGTGTGATTTGATTTGATGGGAGCTAGTAGACCACCACAGAAATTACTAAGGATATAAACGAGCCAATGTAGTACGAGCATGGTCGAGATTAA
>JACDGI010000885.1 GCA_013821665.1 Anaerolineae bacterium | reverse complement strand
GCACCCGCCGTCAATGTGAACTGCATGATTTCATGCCCGTCCTCACCGCGAATGATGACCTTGCGGACGTTGCCTTCTTTGATGAGTTCCTGCACCTTGCCGACCAATTCCTTGCCAGCGATTTCCAGTTGTTCGCTGAAGGTCTTGACTTCGGCTTCAACGTTCTTCTTCTTCTCTTCGCTCATGATTTTGTCTCCTTTTATTCAACCGTCCGTGAGGGCGGATTGCGTGTACTATAACTCTTTATACGACCAATGCCAGTAAAAAGTTGCAAAGTATTGGATGAATGTCACACAGTGGTCGTGTATACTGGCTTAACGTCAGATGAGGAAGCTGTTGCGTGCAAAATTATGATCCGTCCAAGCTGCGGGATGTGTCCGTTCCGCTGAACACCATTGTCGCCAAAGCGCTTGTGCCGTCGATTGTGTTGACGATTGTGCCGCTCATACCGCATGTGCTGATCTGGGGTTTTCGGGCAGCCTTTAATGTGCGGGATTATTTGTTGGGATTTGTGGCGGTTGTGCTGCTGGTTGTGGCACACGAAGCGGTTCATGCGCTGGGCTGGATCTTGTTCGCCGGAATAGCACCCAAAGATATTCGCTTCGGGATTGCGTGGAAAACGCTGAGCCCCTACGCCCATTCGATGGTGGCGATGCCAGCAGGTGGGTATCGTGTGGGTGTGGTGCTGCCGTTGATCGTTACAGGCATTCTACCGGTGGTGATCGGTACAGGACTGAATATGGCATGGCTGACCATCGCCGGAGCAATTCTGGTTTCGGGCGCAGTCGGGGATTTGTTCGTGCTGCAAGTCATTAAGGCTATTCCGGCAACGGCACTGGTAATCGACCATCCCGAAAACGCCGGTTGCTATGTGGTCGAGCCGTGAAAACGATAAAGACTCAACGCAAAGACGCAAGGAAGCAAAGGCGCAAAGCGGGTTAATCGCGGAAAGTTTTTAAGGCTTGTCCGGTATTAAAGATGTCATCGTTTGCCTCGCTGGGGGCTCAAGCCGCCCAGCTACCTACGGCCAGACAAGCACACTAAAGGTGCTTTAAGAAGCGGTATTTCTCTTTGATTAGTGCGGGCGGGATAAATCCTCGCCCCTACAAAAACAGAATTAGGTTAGCATTTGAGTAAAACAATACTGGACAAGCCTTTTAAGGGCATAACAGGCGTAAAGATCGCTTCTTTTTGATATGAGGTGTAGGGCGTAGGGTGCGGTTTGAGGTTACGTACTGAATTCCTGTACCGCGAATTGCCATGAGCGCTTATAATAAGGGATACCTAATGGACTTCGGATGGGAGATGGGGCGCATGAAGCGAAATCGCAGCGCATTAATCGTAGTGCTAATCGTGGTAACACTCATCATCGCTGCTGTGCCGATGCTGACGGTACAGGCCGATTATGGAACCAACTGGTCAGGTACTTTTTTCAATAGTACTGATCTTTCTGGGACGGGTGTGCAGGTTGCAGGCATCAACGGCCTCAACTTCAACTGGGGAACAGGTGTACCGAACGTCAACGGTGCCGATGTTCCCGGTATCGGCAAAGATAATTTTTCAGCGCGTTTCACATCCACACAGAACTTAACCCCCGGACAGTATAATTTTGTCACGTCGTCCGATGATGGCATCCGTCTGTATGTGAATGGGGCGCTGGTCATCGATAAATTCATAGGGCGGGCGCTGACCACAGACACTGTTTCGGTATCTATTACGACTACACCCGTCAACTTGAGTGTCGAATACTTCGAAGGTATTGACCAAGCTATTTTGCAAGTGCAGTGGTTCCTTGTGGGCAGCGGCGCAACGGCTGCCCCCGGTCAACTGTTTGGCACTCCCGGTGTTATCACCACGGCTGTACCGGCATTGACAATTACCGTCGCAGGTGTCAAGGCCGAAGCGTTGCGCAGTGGGCCGTACTTAGGCGCGTCATTCATTGGTGAAGTCGCCGCTGGCACCGCTATCCCCCCGCTGGCACGCAACAAAGATGAAGGTATTTACAATTGGTATCTGGTCAATACAGGCACGAAAACCGGCTGGATTTCGGGGCGCTACGTGACCTTGACCGGTGACATCAACGCCATACCGCTGCAAAGCACGGTCTTCGAGCAGATTGACGGTGCGCCGGATGTCGGTGTACTGGCGGTACCGCGTTCATTCATGAATTTACGACGGCGACCGAGCATCCGTTCGGCTAAACTTGGGGAAATCGCGTGGGGTGCCGAGACTGTCCTCATTGGACGCACCATTCAGGCCGGAAGGAACTTCTGGTTGCAAGTGCGCTATAAAGGACAAGTCGGCTGGATCTTCGCACCGTTCGTCAGCATCCGGGGTGATGTGAACTCCGTGCCCGTCCGGTAAAGTTAGTCCACACTTTCGAGGCGCATCAACATAAGGGATGCGCCTCGTTTTTTTGTAGCAGCCTCACCCCTAAATAGCGTTGTCCGGTACTCAATAATGTTGTGGTTTGCCCCGCCGAGGGCTAAAGCCGCACGGCTAACCACCAGACAAGCTTGCTAAAGCAGCTTCAAAAACAATTATTTTCCGTTGCTAGTACAATCACCATAGGATTAGCAATCTGGATAACGGCCTGTTGATGGGTAGGCACGCAGCATGTTAACGATTTATTTTTCCCCACACGCACAAAGTACCGATAACGAAGCCGGGCGCGCTTCCGGTCACGCTGATGTCCCGCTGACTGCACATGGGCGAGAAGAAGCCCAAAAACTCGGCACAGATTACGCGACCTATACACTCGATGCCATTTTCAACTCGGACTTACAACGTGCGTCTATCACCGGCCAAATTGCGTTTTCAGCCCGCAATATCCCGCTATTCACAGACGCACGTCTGCGCGAATTTGATTACGGCAAAATGACACAATGTTCGCCCAAGGATTTAGCACTTGAGACGCGTATTACAGAACCCTTCCCTGATGGCGAAAGTATCACGATGGCTGTGCGGCGCGTCGGCGACTTTTTGCGCGAGGTATTACGCGCTTACGATGGCAAAACAATCGTTGTCATTGGTCATAC
>JACDGI010000884.1 GCA_013821665.1 Anaerolineae bacterium | reverse complement strand
CCTTTACGCTGGTTTCCGTGGTTAGCCAACGCGACTGATGAACAACAGACGCATTATGAGCTGCACGCTTTCAGCATCTACTGGCCTGATTTGGATGATGGCTTAGATATTGAAGCCTTAATCACCGGTAATTGGACAACGCCGATGGATGAACAAGTCGAAGAAGCCTTGTAACTGTGTCTGTTTACAAACCGCCAACACCCGCTCGCTTGTACGTCATTTTAGCCCGCGAAGCCTCTATCGCTGTGATTTTCCGCCGTGGGCCGAGTCGTTGGGTACAGATGATTAAATGGCACACCGACACCGATACGTTTGAAGAAGGGCAGTGGTTTAAAGGACGCGTTTACGAAAGCAAGTGTGATCTATCACCGGATGGCAAGCTGCTCATTTACTTTGTGCTGAAAGCCAATCGCGTGCATCCCGATTACGGTTACATATGGACAGCCATTAGTAAGCCGCCTTATTTCACCGCGTTAGCCCTATGGAAAGAACTAGGTACATGGGGCGGTGGTGGACATTTCATTGATAACAAAACGGTACGCATTTATGTGCCTAAAGATAGCTATCATCCCGATCATCCGCCCCGTGGCATCATTGTTCTAGATAGTGATAACAAACTGACACTGAATAATGAAAGGCGCGAGCGGGTTCGCCTCGACCACTGGGAACTTGTGTCAAACGGACGTGATGTCAGCGACGATTATAAAGCACTATTGGCTACCTTAAATCAAGGCACATCGGACAGTCAACTCGACGTGGATGGTGATTGGTATCAACTGTTAGATGCGGAAATGGGAGGTAAAAGTAGCAATAGATGGCTCGCTAAATTGAATCCGCCCACCATATGGCGTAAAACCGATGCCGATTACACTCTTGAAAAACACTATTTCGGCTATCATATGCTGCGCGGCGAAGTCAATAAATTGTTTATCGTGAACAATAAAACAGGCGAAAAGGTTTTGTTGAGTGATGCCAATTGGGCGGATTTCGACCAGCAAGGCCGCCTCTTTTTTGCTAAAGACGGCAAGATGTTCGCGGCTAAGCTCGAAAAAGGTGAAGTGAAAATGACCGAACTTGCCGACTTCAACGGCAACCAACCTGATCCCCAGCCCGCTCCCGATTGGGCACAAAAGTGGTGAACTCATGAGTGCTAAAAATCCGCCACTTCGTCCTGCTCGATTATTTGTGTTGTTGGCTCGAGAAGCTCCTGTTGGCGTAATCTTACGACGTGGCCCAAAAGATTGGGTACAGATGATTAAGTGGCACACGGACACGGACAAGTTTGAGGCGGGACAATGGTTACGTGGAGAAGTTAGTGAATACTCAGGTGATTTGTCACCAGATGGAAAATTACTCCTTTACGATTTTTTCCATAAACGCCTCGCTAATGCATTAGAAATGCAAAAGTTGAAGACGGATAAGATCCTTGGCTATCTTGCCGTTAGCAAACCGCCTTATTTCACAGCACTTGCACTTTGGGAATATATGGCTATTCCTGACGGACAGTTTATTAATAACTCGACGATCCGATTTTATGACTATAGAGGCTGGCATCCGACTCGGACTGTGCCGCAACTCAATATTGATATTCAACCTTATGAGGGCGATCCAATTTATCAGTGGGTTCCCAACAAAGATATATTCATGGTGAATCAGGGTTGGCAGACTGTGCAAATCGGTAAATACGCTATGGGAAAGTTCGATCCACCATATATCTGGAGTAAATCGTCGGTTGATTTCGTACTCAATACAAGCTATGCATTATATGAGTCGGGGCAAAAGCAAGGCGGCTCTCATAACCAATTTACATACAGCATTTCAATGGACGAAGGTAAAACGCAGACCGTTCTAAAAGGCGTTAATTGGGCCGATTTCGACCAGCAAGGTCGCCTCGTCCTCGCTAAACACGGCAAGCTGTTTTCGGGCGCATTCGATAATGGCGATCTCAAACTAACCGAACTCGCCGACTTCAACGCCAACAAACCCGACCCGCAGCCTGCTCCCGATTGGGCTCAAAAATGGTGACATAATGACCAAACCTCTACCTCCTGCTCGTTTATTCGTCTTACTTGCGCGTGAAGCACCTGTCGGCGTAATTCTGCGTCATGGGCCAACCGATTGGGTTCAGATGATAAAGTGGCATACGGATACTGATAAATTTGAGGAGGGTCAGTGGTTGCACGCAAAGGTTTTTGACCGTCGCTGTGATCTTTCGCCTGATGGTCAGTTTGTAATTTGCTTTGTTGCGAGGATAAATCGTAGGACATTGGCTGATAAAGAGTTTACTTATTCATGGACGACCCTAAGCCGACCACCTTATTTCACGGCATTAGCGTTGTGGCCGAAGGGTGACTCGTATAATGGCGGTGGTCTGTTTGAGACATCTAATATCATCTGGTTGAATCACCATAATAATGTTCCGCATCCTAATTTTCAGCCTCAAAACTTTACCATTATTCCGCGTAAATTCGGACACGGCGAAGACGAACCGATTTACGACAAAAATCTAGAGTGGAATGGCTGGACTTTGCAGCGAGAAGGCGAATATAAAGCGAATGAGAGTTCAGTCAATGCGCCAACTGATCCACAGAAGACAACTTTGTGGGATAAAAAATCTTCTAAGGCGGGTATGAGACTGTCGATGGAATATCTCGGCTATTTTGTGAATACCCGACCGGGAACGCCGAGCCGCTTTGGCTATCATATTCATGATATTCCCAACTATCACATCATCCATTTGCCACTTGAAGTTTCGTGGGCGGATTTCGACCAGCAAGGCCGCCTCGTCCTCGCTAAAGAGGGCAAACTGTTTTCTGGCACACTCGAAAACGACGAACTCCAACTCACCGAACTCGCCGACTTCAACCCCAATAAACCCAAACCTCAGCCTGCTCCTGATTGGGCGCAAAAATGGTAGTTTGAGCTTGTGGTTTTAAACGAAGATTCTGTCGAGGTATTTGTTTTGTTCCCTCCATCGCTTGCGGGGGAGGGTTAGGGTGGGGGTTCTGTCCACCGAACTCGCCGACTTCAACGCCAACAAA
>JACDGI010000883.1 GCA_013821665.1 Anaerolineae bacterium | reverse complement strand
CGATATTTACGCGGCGGGTTTCGGTGTGCATCGCTACCGTGGTGACGTATATTATGCTGGTGGGGCGTGGTTGCTGCTGGAAGCATGGCTCGGTTGGTACGATACCGAAGTCGGCAACACGGCACGGGCGGCAACTATTTTGGGTGACATCGAACGAAATGCGACGGCCTCCGGTGATTTACCGGAACAGGTTGTGCCACCGATGCTGGCCGATGTGAGCAACTACGATTATTGGGTGAAGGTACGCGGGACGATTGCCACACCCTTGTTGTGGTCACATGCCATGTACTTGATTACGGCACACGCGGTCAAAGCGGCAGCAGTTGTTTCTTAAAGGTAACACCACACTAAACGGTGGCGATCAATTTTCGTGCTGAAAAGAATCATTTTTCGACCTGTATTTTGTATTTTCTCCCCTCCCTGATACTTCGGGGAGGGGTTGGGGGTGGGGTGGATTGGGTCGAACTCACCCTCCACCACTTAATGCAGTCCTACCTTCTTAAAACGTTGCGGACTTTCACATTGAAAGGTATTCTGTAATAAAGAGAATATCAGTTCGGCGAGGTTGTGACGATGAAGCACGAAGAAGTAATGGCTGTGATGAACGATCCGCTGGCGCAGGAACTCCTGTTTGCGCCGATGCCAGCGCGTATGGCCTATACCGGGCTGGATGGTTTCCCGCGTGTGATCCCGATTGGCTTCTGGTGGAACGGCACCAACCTCATCTTGGCTACTCATCCCCAATCGCCAAAAGTGAAGGCGCTCCGCACCCATCCGCATGTCGCCCTGACGATTGATACCAATGCCTTTCCGCCGCACATGCTCACGATTCGCGGCACAGTCAGCATCGAAGTCGTCGATGGCATCCCGCAGGAATATCTGGAAGCCTCACACAAGCTGATCACGCCGGAACAGTGGGCAGGCTTTGAAGCTGGTGTCCGCCAAAACTACAAGCAGATGGCGCGCATCAGCGTAACGCCGGAATGGGCGCAGGTCTACGATTTCGTCACGCGAGCGCCATCCGCCGCGCAGGGGTAAAATCCCCATTTTGGAAGGCGATTGCACCCGTCACTGTAGGCGAGCGAATCGTCCACCTTCTCTAACTCGAAATCCTGTTTTGTAGGGGCGAGGATTTATCCCGCCCGCGCTTATCAAACGGAAATGCCGGTTCCTGACGCACCTTTAGGGTGCTTGTTTGGCGATTAGCATCACGGCTTCATCCTCATGCGAGACAAACGACAACATCTTTAATTGTCGGACAAGCCGTTGCGCCCTGTTTGAAATAAATCATCCTTTTAAACGGCCTCAAACCGTTTGAATTGGGTTTGAATTGACAAGCGTTACCTTCATAAATCGGGTTCACAAAGGGTCAAAATCACCTGCTAAGCCTGCATATCAGGCTATTCATCGTAATGTTTTAACCTCACTTTACCTGTTATCACCTGTTTATCAGGTCAAATCGGATTATCCATTAGCCCACGTTACAAATATCAAAGGCCTGTTTAAGTGAAGTCGTTGGATCACCCTTAGGCAAAAATTCTTGCCCGACATAACCCTCATATCCGGTATCAACGATGGCTTGCATGATCGGTTTGTAATTAAGTTCCTGCGTATCATCAATCTCGTTTCGCCCCGGATTGCCCGCAGTATGATAATGCCCAAAGTATTGGTGGTTGTCGCGGATAGTTCGGATCACGTCACCTTCCATAATCTGCATGTGGTAAATGTCGTAGAGCAGTTTGACACGCGTTGAGTCGACCATCTGGCAAACTTTCACGCCCCACGCCGTGCTATCACACTGATAATCGGGATGATCGACTTTGCTATTGAGCAGTTCGATGACCAGATTGACTCCGGCATCTTCAGCAACTTTTGACACACGCCGTAAATTCTCGGCGGTGATTTCGGCACCGGTGGTATCATCTTGACTGTTGCGGTTGCCACTAAAAACGATGACGTTAGGAATATTCCATTTTTCGGCCTGTGCAATGCTGGCCCGCAGTTCCGCTTCGATACGACTGCCGTTTTCCGTGCGGTTCAATCCGTCCTGAATGGATTGGTGACCTGAAAAAGAGGCGATGGTCAGGCCATGATCTTTTGCTAATTGCCAGTGTTCAGACGGAACTAACTCCACTGCTGGATAACCAATGTCAGCCACCGTTTTGACGAAGGCTTCCGGTGTGAAATGCTGTGGCACGAAACACCACCACGATACCGATTGTTTAATGCGAGTCATTTTTAAATTGCTCCCTGATAAAAATTCTAGTTCAAAAAATTAGGTAAGTTGTTGACGCGCACGGTTGGCTGCCCACAGGCACACATCCCACAAATTAGCCACAGGCACGTTGGTATGCGGCAGCGTATGCAGATAAGCCGGTGGGCCATATTCGGGTGTGAAGGTCAGGACAGTTTCACCACTAGTTTGCTGCCCATCATGGATGGCTTTCCATTGGGTTTCGTGCCATTCGAGTTGAGTCGCATATTCCGGTGCAGAAGGATCGGGTACTTGTGGGCCTTCTTCATAGCCGACACGTCCATGAATATGACGAGCATGTGCATTTGCCAGCGCTAAGGCTTCGGCTTGATCGACAGGCAGTCGTTCGCAGACGTTGACCCAATGGCTGTAATCGGCGGTGATGTGCATCTCAGGAAATTCGCGCAAATAAGTGGTAGCGATCCAAGGCGCATACAGTAATTTGCCGCGATGGGTTTCTTGCATGATGGCCAGACCGATTTTACGTTCAGCTTCCAACATAGCCTCGACAAAGCGCTTGCCTTCATCGAAGGTCATCGAGTCGATGCCGCTCTGGATGTTGATCTTAACCGGATCGTATTCAGCAAAGGCTTGCAGCGTCGATTGGATTTCGGCAATGGTCGCAATCGCACCCGCAACGATCAATCGCAGGTGGTGTTGTTCTGCCAGTTGCAAAATTTGTTGCGGGGTAAATGCGGAACCCGTCAGCCAGACTTCGGCTCCATCATAACCAGCCGCCGCGATGCGCTCAAACTGCTGCTCAAGTGGGCCTTCCATGCCCCACAGCGCACGATAC
>JACDGI010000882.1 GCA_013821665.1 Anaerolineae bacterium | reverse complement strand
ATCCAAAATGCCAATTCGGCGGCACGCTCCCTCACATCCGCCTGCCATTTCGGCGGGAAATATGCAAAATATGCAATTTTTACTGCACAAATTGCATATTTTGCAACATCTACAACATTCGACCGTTCAATGCTATAAGTCGTTAGCCGAGAATGTCTTTTATCACCTGTTCCAAGGGAAAATCCTTGCCAGCGGCTATGGCAGCATCCACGCTTTCGGCTGGCTGAGTGGCTTTGAGTTGGTCGATTGTTTTGGTCGCCATGTCGCGGGTTTCTTGGGTGGTCGCGGGTTGGTTCAGCACCATACCTAGCCACGCTAGAGCCTGTGGATCATTAGGACGCAAGTTGGCTAGGCCGCCAATACTTTCCAACATCATCGGCGTGGCATCAATTTCGTGGGCAATCCGCAGTGCTTGGCGGAACAAATCACCAGCCCGGTAAATATCATGTTGGGCGCTCGCGACGTGTCCCAAATTCAACAGGGTATTGGCGCTGCCTTGCCGGTTGCCGATGGCCTGCGCCAGTGACAAACTTTCTTCGAGGTAGGTCGTGGCTTTGTCCAATTCCCCGCGTAACTGCGCCACAAAGCCGAGGTTGTCCAAGGCTAAAGCGATACCACGCTTATCCCCGATAGTGCGGCACATCTGCAAGGCTTCGTTAAAGTTTTGGTCGGCACGTTCCAGGCTGCCTTGAATACCCGCTAGTGTTCCCAGATTATGCAGTGTACTGGCAACTTTCCAGCGTTCGCCATTTTCGCGGTGCAAATTGAGTGTCACTTCGAAGTAGTGTACTGCGTCGGCATAATTCCCTTGCCGCAGCGCCACCAAACCGAGGTTGTTCAGGCTGGTTGCCCGTGCCACACGATTTTGGCTGGCCTCGGCCACAGCTAACGCGGCTTGGATTTGCTCATTGGCACGCGGATAATCGCCTTGCTCGAAGGCTACCATGCCCAGCCGGTTGAGGGTACGCGCCTCACCATCAGGATAATGCAGGACGCGGTACAGGGCGAAACTTTCCGAACAGGCTTGTAAGGCAGCTTCGTAATTACCGGTACGCCAATAATTATCCCCGCGTAGGCTAAGCGCATGAGCCGATCCAACTTGATCGTTCAATGCCTGATACAGCTTCAAACCTTCCGCGATTTCGATCTCGGCCTCGCTGTATGAACCACTGTATTGCAGGGCTTCGCCTAACTTTACGTATAACTCGGCTTGCACCGATTGGCGCTGATTATCGCCGGTCATCACCAAAGGCAGCAGTTCTTGGCAGCGCTCAAAATGGGCAATGGCTTCTGAAAGGGCGCTGATTCGCAGGGCATAATCACCTGCTGCTTGCGTCTGATAAAATTCGTTCTCGACATCCCCAGCCGCCCGCCAATGCTGCGCCAGTACGGTCGCTTGCTCCGGCGCATCAGGATAAACCTGTTCCAGCGCTTCAGCAATCTGGCGATGGAAATCAGCCGCCACATCAGTTGGAATCGCAGCAATGGTGGCTTCACGCAGTTTATCGTGTGCAAAACGGTAGCGATCATCCTGCACATCCAGAACCGCACTGTTGACGCAAGTGGTCAGCCAATCGGTCAGATCAAGATCACCTTTGACTTCTTCTAACAGGCCGAGGTCAATTTGTCGCCCACTAATGGCCGCTAATTGCAGTAGCCGTCGTCCATTTTCGGGTACACGTTCCAAGCGCCGCCGGATAATCGTTTGGATGCCACCGGCTAGCACGTTGGCGGGCAAGCTCATGCTGCCAACGCGTCCCAATCCACCGGCTTCTTCGGCCAAAGCACGGACAACTTCCACCAGAAAGAAAACGTTGCCTTCCGTTTCACGCTTGAGCAGGTCTAGTACATCACTTTGCCGTCCGGCTTCACCCAGCATCGACACACTTAAATTAGCGATGTCGGCGGGTGTTAAGCGCTCCAGCCGCATGACCTGCATCCCCGGCAAATCCTGCGGTAAGGTCGGACGTTCTTCGTGGCGATAATTACCGACTATTAGCAGCGGTAAACTTGGCGCGATACCGTATAAAAGTTTGACGACTTCGAGGCTTTCACTTGACCATTGAAGGTCTTCGAGGATCAACATGGTTGGCTGGGTCTGGTTTTGGAAGAGGTTGGCAATTGCCCCAAACAACCGGCGTTGATGGGCATCACCCTCCAGAACCACCGCATCGGTTATCGGACGACCCAGCAAATCATCAATGTCGGGGATAATCGCCATCAGAATACTGGCATCTAGATCACTAATGTTGCTGGTCAGTACCAAGCGTCGCAGCGGTTCGCGCCACAGTTGATAGGGCAGGCCGCCATCGGCCACTGCTTCGCCGCGCAGCACCACAATCCCTTGTACCAAAGCCCGGATACGCACTTCTTCGATCAAGCGCGATTTGCCGACGCCGCTTACCCCGGCTATCAACCATGCGCTGCCGCTGCCCTGCATAGCCTCTGCCAGTGCTTGATCTAGCCGGTTCAGTTCGGCTTCACGCCCGACGAAGGTGGCTGCTTGTAAGAAACTTTCGCGTATGGCAGCCGATTCTGGCGGGATGCTGATGCGCAGTGCTGCGGTCAAATCGGCGATCACACGGTCGCTGTCGTTGTAACGTTCATCGGGACTTTTGGCGAGCAGCTTGCCCACGATACCTGCTAATGTGGTGACATCATCCGTATCAGTAAAGATAAAATCGATGTTATCGGTTGGCGTGGCTGGCTGCGTAATGGGCAGCGCATTATCGTCATAAATGACGGTCTCCATCTCGGAGATGTTGGCCGTTTGGAAGTTATCGAGTGGCAGCGTCTGATAGGCATCATCCAGCATAATGGTGTCGAGCGGTTGTGCCTTCGGCAAGTGGCTGGTGCTGGAATAAATCGTGGTTAAATCAGGGTTGCTGAACAACACATCTTGCAGCAATTTTTGGGCATTTTCAGTATCAAACGGATGTCTGCCGCAGAAGATCTCATAGGCGATGACTCCCACCGCATACAGATCAATAGCGGTGGTCGGGTCGCGTCCTTGGATGACTTCAGGTGCCATATAAGCCAGCGTCCCCACGAC
>JACDGI010000113.1 GCA_013821665.1 Anaerolineae bacterium | reverse complement strand
GCTGGCGATATGGTCTTGGCGTCACTGCTGGGTGCGGATCGTGACCCTGCCGCCTTTGAAAATCCTAATGTGTTCGACATTACCCGCGACCCGAATCCGCATATTGCCTTCGGGAATGGCATCCACTACTGCCTTGGTGCGCCTTTGGCTCGCATCGAAGGAGTGATCGCCATCAATACCATGTTAGCCCGTTTACCCAATCTATCTTTGGCGGTCGATCCGAATGCTCTGGAATGGAACCAAACGATTTTACTGCACAGTATGAAAGCGCTGCCTGTTAATATCTAAGCGAAAAAGCTTTTAGCCATCGGTCGCCAGTCGTCGGTCAGAAAAAGTGATTGATGACTGGCGATTTTGTTTTGATCGAAGCCCCAAATGATTCAAAATGTTGCAATTGGTGAAACTATTGCAGTTGTGACCGGTGGTTATGACGGTGGCATTGAGGGAGCGAAGTGCCGAATGTTCGTAAAATTCGTCGGATTCTTCAGATTCAGCATTTTCGCAGTGAAGTTTAGGTTTTGAAGACGGAAGGCTCTCAGAGCGTTCCCTACAGAAATCTGCTCTAATAGCCGTATATTTCGTCAGCTATCAGTCATCAGCCCAATACCGGACGAGTGTGGCGGCGGCGGCATTGGCGGCAGTGCCAATGGTGGATTTTGTACAAACCCATTGAATAAGCACAACAAGCGGCAAAAGCGGCACAGGCGGCAAAAAATAGTCGGTTGTTAAGGTGCGCGGTTGGGTTGTTAAGATGCGTGTGAGATACCCCTAACCCCAGCCCACATCAGCAACGTTCGCAGGCTCACTCTGCTGATAGCTCGTAGTAACAGGGCAAGGGAGCAAGGCATTCACCCAATAAATAGCATAACCGATATGGAAAGCAAATGGGTTACATTTTGGAAGAACATTTTGTAACTCTTTTGAAGTGTTGGCATTAACGGTTTTGAGGGAGTGGGGTTGTTAAGTAGGTTTGGAAAGGGTAGGCGAAGGGTTTGGGATGGTTTGTGAGTCTAAACCGAGATACGAATATCGAGGGTTATAGTAACTCACCTTATGCACTTGACCCTCATCCTAAATCCTTCTCAGGGCGAAGGACTTTCAAACAGCCCGGTGTTTTTTCATCTTTTCTCTTCAGGGAGCAAAAGCATAAAAATCATCTCGGTGCGTAAGGGGAGATAGTAATTTGAATTTGATGCAAGGAAGGCTCTTAGAGCCTTCCCTACGGGAGAATTCTCGATGGGATGTTATTTCAACGCGTCCGCATTCACCACATTCTTGAACTCGTTCTTTTGCAGCGCTGCGACGATGAGTTCTGCCGCTTCGATAGCCACCGCAACCTGCGCTTCATCGGTGCTGGCTGCCAGATGTGGCGTATGAATGACGTTTGGCAATCCGACCAAGGGATGACCGGCCTGTGGCGGTTCTTCGTTATACACATCGACTGCTGCGCCAGCCACTTGCCCACTTTTGAGCGCTTCCGCTAAATCAACATCATTGATGAGCGCGCCGCGTGCTGCGTTCACAATGCGTACGCCCTTTTTCATCTTGGCGATATTAGCCGCGTTAATCATGCCGCGTGTGTCGTCGGTGATGACACTGTGCAAAGTAATGAAATCGCTCTTGGCAAACAATTCTTCCAGTGTCACCGGTTCCGCGCCAATTTTGCGGATGGTGTCCGCTGGAATAAACGGATCATAGGCCAGCACGGTCATATCAAAAGCAGCGGCGCGTTTGCCCACAGCTTGACCGATGCGTCCGTAGCCCACAATGCCCAGCGTCTTACCGCGCAGTTCGACACCCTGATACGACTTGCGATCCCACTTGCCAGCCTGCATCGAGACATAGGATTGTGGAATATGGCGTGCCAGCGACAGCATTAGCCCGAAAGCGAACTCTGCTGTGGCAACCGTATTACCGGCTGGCGTATTCATCACCGCGATTTTCTTGGCGCTGGCGGCTTCCAGATCAACATTATCCACGCCCACACCGGCGCGGGCAATGGCTTTGAGTTTGGTCGAGGCGTTGATGAGCGCGGCATCCGCTTTGGTGGCGCTGCGGATAATCAGCGCGTCTGCGTCAGCGATAGCGGCTAAGGTTTCTTCGCGCTTCATCTGTCCGGGTGCGGTCACTTTGAAACCAGCCTGCTCTAAAATTTCGACAGCCTTCTTATTGACGCTGTCCGGTACAAGGACGTGGAAAGTCATTTGCGAGATACTCCTGTTTATGGCGATTCAACACAGCATTCGTTGGTAGATGCGCGTTGCACACTACCATTTTTCTCTATTCAGGCGAAATACATCGTTGTAATGTGTCTCGACTATGCCATTAACTCGCCTAGGGGTCAATTGTGATCTTTAGGGGGATTTTGAGGCACACGACCTTGTTGATTATAGACAAGACGGTGTGCATATGGTGATTGTTGGGTAGGTTGCGGCTGTAAAACTTCCAAGATTTGCCCACTTTTACCACAAGGACTAATTTTGTAAGGAGGTGTCAAATCACCAGACCGTCGTAAGCTATTTCGTATCCAAACTTTTCGGCATATTTAGATAGTTCTGCGTGGCTAGGATTGCCCTCATGCGAAATATGCGTCGCCAGAATCCTTGCATTGTCAGCTAACAGGTGATCGCTTTTCATTTTTCTGATGTGTTCAATAAATCTATTGGCATTTAAATGCCCTCCACTATCCGCATCAGGGCCATAGGTATGATCGAGAATCACAATGTCAAAATGCATGTTCAATTCACGAAAACCATACCATGTTTCATCCGTCAAATTATCTGTGTCGGTACCATAAAAAACTGTAAAGCCGTCTTCTTTTATAGAATATAAGAGGGATTTTACAGAAAGGTCGTGATCGCTTGGAAAGGCCACGATTTCATATTTTCCTACCTTAAAAGGCTGAAGCGTTTTCACAGGAAATATTTCGACATTCAATTTTGTTTTTGCATCGGAACCGAATAAATCATTCACATCACTCACATTCTTAAGCATTTCCGACATTTTTCTAAGGGTTTCTTCGGAGCCATAGAGTTGTAGTGGTGGTATATCGATACCCATGTATTCTGGCGTTCGAGTTATAAAGTGAGAAGCGTCAAAATGATCTGAGTGAGAATGCGTTTGTAGGCAATATCGGATATCAGCAATCGATTTATTGTACATAAACGAGGCCGACATAATATCCGGCCCCATATCAATTAAAAGATCATCGTTGATGATGATTGAAGATCTTTTTCGAAAGTCTTTACCACCCGTTTTTCTCGCCTGATTGCAGTAGTTACACCTACAAAAAGCGAGCGGGTAAGAAGTGGCTGCGGCAGTACCAAGGAAAGTAAGTTTCATAAAGCCGATTTTATTCTGAGAGCAAAAGTTAAAGACGCAGTTTTATTGTCCGTCTGTAATGGTTAGCAGGGATACCCCATGCACTGGAAGCTGAAATTTCAGGCTGATTTTGCCACCACTCGACATCAATTTCTGTGGCGGCTCAAGCATCTCCAGACCATCGCGTGCTTTGATGGCTGCATACTGTTCGGGTGTCGGGTACATGGGCTTGCCCTGTCGCAGCCATTCGGCATAGGCATTGCTGTGCTGGTTGTCAATGCGGTAATGGGTAAGCATTAACCCGTTTTGAAAGGGCAGATTTTCTACTTCGAGCGCGATTTCGACCTCGCCAGCCGCATCCCAATCGTCATGCTGATGGTAGATCAATACCGTAAGGCTATTATCGGAAAGGGTAGCGAAGCCGGAAATATCTGCCGCCTCGCCTCGTCCACAGATGTCAGTATAGCTCAGGGGGTCACTTGCGCCGCTGCTTTCAAAATGCACTTCTTGCGAACCCATTTTGCCGTACATCTTAAAGAGATTGAGGATGGGTTTGTCGATTCCCTGCGTCGAAAAGGCGCGTGTGCCCTCGAAGCAGCGTTCGCCGACGAACAGAAACGCCCAACTCAGCGGCTTCACATCCCACTGGTGCTGCTGGCCGAAGCGTGTCACATGGTCAAAGGTCGATGCCACGAAGCTCGGATAGTATTCGGTGTTACGGAAGTTCAAAACGGGATTATCCCAAGCGCCACCCGCTGCCCAACCATCAGGATCAATCTCGGACAGGACACATTCAAGCTGCGCCAAGTTGGGATATTTGGCGATGATCTCATAACCGACCTGAATATGGCTCAAAATTTGTTTGCGAGAAGGCGGGGTTAGGTTATGTGGGCGCAAATCCGCACGATAACCCCCGCCCTTGACGTGAAAGCTGACGAAATCGAGCGGTGTGCCGCGCTGTGCGGTGTAGCCATTGCTGCCATTGACACAATGATCGAGGAACTTGTCTAGAAATTCTGCTGCACGCTGCCCCTGAATCGGATTGGTCGTGCCGGGGCCGCCCACACGTAGTTCGGGATGCGCTGCCTTAACTGCCGCTGCTGTGAAGTCGTACAGCTTATTGAATTCCTCAATCGTTCCGAGCCAGTAATAGTTCAAATCAGGCTCGTTCCACAGTTCCCAATACCACGACTTGACCTCATCAATGCCGTAACGCTTGATACAATGCTGCGCCAGTTCGAAGATCAGGTCATACCACTTTTGATAATCTTTGGGCGGGCTGGCGAATCCATAGGCACGGTAATTGCGCTGCATCCAATCGTCAGTTGATAGATCATAGTGCTGTGGATTGGCAAGCTGCTGCGGCATAAAGCCCATCTCAACAAACGGTTTGCAGCCAGACTTCAAGATCGTATCCAGCACCAGATCGACAATATCCCAATTGTAGATCGGAGTGCCATCGTCGTCCTCCAAATAGGCGTTGGTCGAACCCCATTTGTAGAATCCGTGACAGTTCCCCGTGCAGAAGAGATGATGCACGCGTACGTAGTAAGGTTTCCCATTCAACACGCCTAACTTACTGAGTAGTTCCTGTCCTTCAGGCGTGTAGGTGTAGTTGATCTCGTCGTAGCCGATGTAATTCCAGTTGTGCGGCAGTTCGCCAAGGATCTGCCCTGCATCCACCCGAATGTTAACTGCTTCTGAGGTTGTAGCCATAGCCTGACCTTGTTACATCTGCTTCATATGTATTTAAGGATGTAGGGGTGCAAGGCTTTGCACCCCTACGCCCGAAATTATTTAACCTGTTCCAATTCGTGGATACGTTTCTCACTCAGCGCGACCAATTCGCCCAAGGTGCCCGCGTCGAAGGAGAACTTGGCACCTGCCGCCGCGAAAAGTTCCGGTAATGGACGGGTATCACCCAATGCCAGCGCCGAACGATAATCACGTATTGCCTTGGCCTTATCTTGCAACGAGTTACGCCACACCTGCATAGCTCCGATTTGCGCCAAACCATAATCCACATAATAGAAGGGGATTTGGAAGATGTGCAGCTTACGATGCCAGCCGGTTACGCGAGAGTCTTCCAACCCGCTCCAATCGACACCGGGGATGAAACGCGCCCAGAGTTCGCCCCATTTCGCGTCACATTTGTCGGTGCTGGCTGCGTCCTGAGGATTGCTATAAACCCAATGTTGGAACGCATCGACCACTGCCATGAACGGCCAGAAGAGAATGTTCTGTTCCAGATGTTCAATTTCGGCGCGGGCGGCTTCTTGCGGCGTGTAATAACCCCCTTCGCTGGCAGCCAGATAAGGCGCGGCCAGCAGTTCCATCGACATCGACGCGACTTCCGCAATTTCCGAGGTGTATTCCCACTGCTGTGAATAGGGCAGCTTTATCGATTCAAAGAGATGGAAGGCGTGTCCGGCTTCATGCAGCAAGGTCTGCACATCATCCTGTGTGCCCACTGCGTTCATGAAAATGAAGGGTCGGCGGGATTGCACCAGCGACGATTGGTAGCCACCCGGCGCTTTACCCTTGCGGTTATCCAGATCGAGCAAACCTTCCTTACGCATAATGCTGAAGTAATCGCCCAACTCAGGATCAACTTTATGCAGAATGGCATCGGCTTTGCTCACGAGTTCTTCAACCGTCTCAAACGGATGCAATGGCGGGCGGCTCGGTGGATAAACATCGTCGCGATCAAGATCCCACGGACGCAGCGTATCTACACCCAGTTTTTGGCGCTGTCGTTCGTAGATGCGGGTTGCTGCTGGTACAACCACTTTCTCAATGGCGTTATGGAAGGTTATGCAATCATCCGGTGTATAGTCGAAGCGCTTGAACTGCTTCCAGCGCAAATCGCGGAAGTTGTCATAACCGGCGTTTTTTCCCATTTGCAAGCGTAAGGGTAGGAACTTCTCCCACAGCGCATTCAAGGCGGGACGATCCGCTAAACGCCGCTCGGCAATGGCTTTCCACACGGCTTCACGCACACTGCGGTCATCAGTTTGCAGTTTCAGCTTGAGCTGCGTGATGGTCAGTTCTTGGCCTTCCCAAATCACCGTCTGTGCGCCCACAATCTGGTTATATTCGATGTCCAGTTCCTGTTCCTTGTGAACAGCGGCACGTTCGCCTCGCGGAAAATTTCAGCTTCCGTCTGGATGTTACGCATGGCATTTTCAAAACCCGCCGGTGTCAGTTCGCTGTTGAGCATTTTTTCCTTCAACTTTTGCTCTTGCGAAGCGGCTGGCTCGGCAATGTTGACCATGAAATTTTGCAAGCGTGTGACGGCATCCTTGTCTTCGGTATTCACCGTCGTCGCGATTTGCAAACGGCTGCCCGTTTCGCTCAACAGCCGTACTAAAGCCGTCCAGTCCAGCAGCCACGTTTCAACGGTTTCCTCTGTCAACGGACGATCAGCCAATTCCGCGTAATAAGGCTCAATCTGCGACCACGACCAGTTCATAAATTCCAGTGTTGTATTAGGGAGTGTACCCGGCATGAGATGTCCTTTCGCATATACTTAATCACAAATATGATACGCTATGAGAGAAATGTTTGCTGCAATAATGGTCTATTGTGGCCTATTAAGCAACCTTCAAATGACTCGCATTCAGTTAACTAATTTGAGTAACCCATGACCCGATTTCAACTGCCAACTGCGATTTTCCCCGATAATGCCATTACCCGCGCCGAGCGTGCTTATCAGCAGCGGTCAACTAGAGTATTTCCTCCATCTCGACAGAAGATTAATCGTTTTGTTCGTTGGCTAATGATCATTGTTGCCATCCTACAATTTGGTGGATTACTAATCGCGTCGCTTATGCGACGGAATCCAATTCCTTTGATTGAGTCCCTTCAACCGCTGCCAACGCTCGTGATTTTACCTGTCATTCTTTATCACTTTTATCTGATGTTCCAAACTCTGTCGATTACTGCCCGGAGCATTAGCCGCGAGAAGGAAGAACAAACTTGGGATCTGGTTGTGTTGACTGGGATTAACGCTCGACAGATTGTGCGTAGCAAGTGGTGGGCAACTTTGCAACATCAGTTTCCAGCGTATTCACTTTTAGCGCTGCTGCATGTTGGTATGATCGCGGCTGTTGTAATTAACCCGTTGACATGGGCTTCTTCCAGATTATTACAAAACTATCAAATCGAAATAAAGTTGCCGCATCCTGTTACGCTTCTCTATGTTGCATTAATGGCATTTGGTTTTGCGGTTGTCAATCTCTGTTTTAGTGCAGCTTGTGGTGTAATGGCTTCAGCCGCCAGCAAGAATGATAGGGTGGCATTTATTCGAGGTATTTTCAACCAAATCGCGATGTCGATTCTGGTTGCGTTCGTGGTGCTATGGGCATCCAGTCAGTTATTCGCAAATCAAATCATAGACAGCAGTGACGCATATACTGGGATCAGCGTCATTGGATTGTCTGTAGCTGATAATGGGTTTATAGCAGGTATTTCGTAACTACTCAGGTACCCTTTTCTCCCTCATTTTCCAAAATGCGAGTATCAATTTTGGAACTAGGAGCGATGAAGTCTCCCTCAGATGGTTGAGATGAATTAGCCTTGATTACGCAATTCTCCCTCAAATACCACCTGAGTAGTTACGGTATTTCATCTATTGGGCCATTCATCCAATTCGATAATGAACAGTTCGGATCATCACCGATTAAGCCTATTTCCCTTGAATTTCTAATCATATCTGCGGCTGGTATTATCGCATATCTACCTTTGATTTGGTTCGCGCTGCGCAGAGCCGAATCAAATGCCATTCGCTCCGCCGCCTTGCCTGTTGAAAAATTATCTCTTCCAGCGAAATTATCCTGAGTAAACCGATGACCTCATTTCAACTGCCACCTGCTATCTTCACTGAAAACGCCATTACCCGCGCCGAACGTGCCTATCAGCAGAACGTTTCCGAGACATCACCTCGTCAGCGTTGGATCAATCGCGCAATTAAAGGCATTGTTGCTGCCTATGCATTGCTGCAATTGGGAATTCTGTTGGTTGCTTCTTTAACGCAGACTAACCCTGTCCCTATTGCTGGTCAGCTTCTACCATTCTCCGCGCTGTTGGTGATTATCGTCATTTATTATCACTTCTACTTGATGTTTCAGGCCATTACCCTTTCAGCCAATAGCATTATGCGTGAGAAAGAATATAAAAAAGCATGGGAAACGTTGGTGCGGAGTGGAGTTCATGCCCGCCAAATCGTATGGGGTAAATGGTGGGTGACTGTTCAAGGCTTGTTACCGCGCTATCTACTGTTGGGTGTTTTACGTGTCGGAGGAACCGCTGCCGTTGGTATGCTTTTTTTGGCTGTTTTGGTCTCTGAGCTTGGTAACAACCACATACAGTCTCCTCATCCCATGACCATTCTAGTGGCGAGCCTTTTGGCTATACTGTTGACTGTTGCCAACTTAGGCTTTAGCGCGGCCTGTGGCATCATGAGTGCTGCGGTTGGCAAAGTGACCAGTCCAGTCATTGAGCTTGGTTTTGTCAGCCAAGCCGTCATGTCACTTGTGCCGGCTATAATGCTGATGTTCATCTTCTACAGACCCGCCGAACCTCTTTTTCAATCAATCTATTTTCCAATCGCAATCGCTGGCGCGTCTTTAGCGGATAACGGCTTTTCCGTGCTTTCCCTTCCACTAATGGCGTTTTCTGCTTCAAACGATACCAGTCATTATTCGGCAACTGTATCGCTAACTTTTTATGCTGCACTGCTGACACTCATTTTCTACATCGTACTCATCGTGTTTGCGTTGCGGGTGGCAGAAAGAGGGCTGAAACGCTCGTTAGTTAACCCCAGTAGTTAGGGAGGATTTTAATGGGTGTCCTTGTATACGATAGTATTCAAAAGCTTATCTGAGTAAACCGATGACCTCATTTCAACTGCCGCCTACCATCTTCCCTGAAAATGCCATTACCCGCGCCGAGCGTTCCTATCAGCAACACGCCGCGAAAAAATTGCCACCGCTCCGTGCTTGGATCAGCCGCACCATTATGTGGCTGGTCATCACGGTTTCCTTGATCCATTTTGGCGGTTTGTTCATCGCCTCGCTCCTTCAACGCGATCCAACACCCATTGTCCGTTCACTGGGAGCGCTGTCTGTACTGCTGATTGTCTTTACCGTGTACTATCATTTCTATTTGATGTTCCAGACGATTGCGCTCACAGCCAACAGCATCACCCGCGAGAAAGAAGCACAAACGTGGGAACTGGTCGTCCTCACCGGTATTAATGCCCGTCAGATTGTCCGTGGCAAATGGTGGGCGACGGTTCAACGCCAGTTTTCGCGCTACTTGTTACTCGGTGTGATGCGGGCGGGCGCAACAGCCGCGATTGGGATTAGTGTGACCGCATCTTTTTACAACGCATCCAGTAGCAATAATGGGACATTGCAACTGCCACATGCGATGACTATTCTCATTTCTTCTTGCTTTGGCATACTATTCACAATCGCCAATTTGGGTTTTAGTGCCGCTTGCGGGGTGATGGGATCGGCTGTCAGCAGACGAAGTTCGATTGCAATCTTGCGCGGCTTTGTGCTTCAGATTGTGATTACCGTTGTGCCCGCTCTTTTTTTGTCCGTTATCTTTCTACCTTATTTATCGACATCGCAACCGACATTCATCGATTCGGCCCTCCAAGCCATCATTTGGGGGATAGCTTCGGCGGTTGATAATGGCTTCAATCTGCTTTCTTTTCCTCTCTATGTCAGTTTTGAGTCGTATGCCATTCGCCCTCATGCAGCCATTGTACCTGTCACCTTTGATTGGATTGCCGCTGCAATACTGGCACTCATCCTTTATGGATTACTCATCTGGTTCGCGCTTTGGCGTGCCGAAAGACGCGCGGTCAGAGCCTTAGCCTCCGAATATCAGCAAGATGATCACGTCGACACGTCAGCAACTTATGAGGATCAAGCATGACATCCTTTCGATTGCCATCGGCGATTTTCCCCGATAACGCCATTACCCGCGCCGAACACACTTATCAGACACGCTCGGCTCGAAAATTTCGGACATGGCGGCGCTGGATTAATCGCACCGTCATGTGGTTGGCGATAGCACTTTCGCTCATCCATTTCCTTGGATTACTGGTTGCATCGCTTACCCTACGTGATCCAAGCCCGATCACGAGATTACTCAATCCACTGCCTAATTTACTGCTTCTTTTTGCTTCGTTCTACCATTTATATCTGATGTTTCAGACCATCGTTCTCTCAAGCAACAGCATCACCCGTGAAAAAGAGTTTCAAACATGGGAACTACTGGTTCTAACGGGCATTAATGCCCGTCAAATTGTCCGTGGTAAATGGTGGGCAACCGTCCAGCGCCAAGTGCCGTATTATCTGCGTTTAGCCGTATTGCGGATCGGTGCCACCGCTGCCCTCGCCATCAGTTTTGCCGCAATTTTTAGCTATCGCAGTAACTATTATCAAAGCCAATTCCAACTGCCACATCCGCTTACACTGGTCATCGCTGCGTTGCTGGCGGTCGCCTTCACATTTGCCAATTTAGCGTTATCGGCGGCTTGTGGGGTTATGGGATCAGCGGTGAGCAAACGCAGCACTTTTGCCATCGCTCGTGGCATCGCTAACCAGATCGTGATTTCATGTGTGCCCGCACTGGTCGTTTTCTTCGTGATTACCCGCCCCTATTTTTATACGATTTCATCCCCTTACCGCTCCATTTATACAACACTAACTTCAGCTATTTTTTCGTTGGTTGATAATGGGGTTAATTTACTCGCAAGCCCCATGTATCCGGGTTACCTCTACAACGACACTCAGGTTTATACACCCTATGCGCCTATTGCTGTGGATTGGATGATCGCGGCAGTCATTTGCCTTGCCCTGTATGTTTTGCTCATCTGGTTTGCGCTGTGGCGTGCCGAAAAACGAACTGTGTCGGCTTTAGCAACACCCGTCGATTCCAAACCCCGCATTCAATTGCCTTGACGAGGTAGATTATCTGTTCTAGGATTGAGGTGATTGGCTCACTACCAATAACTCCCGAATAAACCTGTTACAACTTCAGTCTACCGAAAGGCAAAACCATGTACGGCTTAACCGGAAAAATGATCGCCCAACTTGGACAGCGTGAAACGTTGATCGGCTATTTACTGCAAGCCGCCGAAGGAATGCGTGACTTAGAAGGTTGCTATCTCTATGTGGTCAGCAGCGCCAATGATGACCCAAATGGCATTTGGATCACTGAAGTATGGCGCAATAAGGACGATCATGATGCGTCGCTTACATTAGATGGCGCTAAAGAACTGATTGCCAAAGCCCATCCTTTGATCGCCGGATTTGGCGAACGGATCGAAGCCACACCAGTGGGTGGTAAAGGCATCCCCAATAGCATCTAACTTAATCCTCTCTTGTAAACTGATTTAAAAGTATTCATAATGGGTCACATTGGTTCTGTAAAGATAACTATTTACTGGTCTACCCACATGAGGAATGGCCCTTTTGAATACCAATCGATCCATGACCTCATTTGGGATTATGTGGTTTGGGCAGACCATTTCGCTCATCGGCACGAGCATGAGTACCTTCGCTTTGATGATCTGGGTTTGGCAGCAAACGGGTCAAGCGACGGCTACGGTGTTGACCGGTGTTTCGGGAATTATTCCTGCGCTGCTGGTGGGGATCGTGGCGGGTGTATTGGTTGACCGCTGGGATCGCAAGTGGGTCATGATCGTCAGCGATCTGGCTGCGGGTGTGTCCTCAATTATCATCTTGGTATTGTTCTCCACCAATCAATTACAAGTCTGGCATCTGTATGTAACCGCAGCCATTGATGGCGCAGCGGGTGTGTTTCAATATCTGGCTTACAGCGCTTCGGTAAGTTTGATGATTCCAAAGGCGCAGTACGCACGTGCCAGTGGATTGCAATCGCTATCGGGATATGGAGCGAAGATAGGTGCGCCGATTATTGCGGGTATCCTGATCGGTGTGATTGGGATCGCCGGTATTCTGATCATCGATATTGTCACGTTTTTATTTGCGGTCGGAACGCTGCTGTTTATTCACGTTCCGAATCCCACCGGTACTCCCCAAACGGAAGACACACGCAGCAGTTTTTTCCAAGAGGCGACATTTGGTTTCCGCTACTTATTCAGTCATCGCGGCTTGCTCGGTTTGCTGCTGATTCTGTTGGCCTTTTCGACAGCCGAATCGCTCGGTTATCCACTCATTTTGCCGATGATTCTGGCACGTACGGGTAACAATGAGCTTATTTTGGGAACGGTTCAATCGGTCTTGGGAATCGGCGGTGTCATCGGCGCGATTTTGCTCACGGTTTGGGGTGGGCCACGGCGCAAAGTTTATGGGGTTTTGGTCGGTGTGGCACTGACTGGCTTGTTAGGCGATGTGCTGATGGGAGTCGGGCAAAGTTTGCCGGTATGGATCACCGCAGCCATCTTTTTAGAGATATTTGTCCCCGTTTTCTATGGCTCATACCAAGCCATCTGGCAATCCAAAGTGTCGCCGGAAATTCAGGGGCGTGTATTCGCTGCACGGGATTTGGTCGCGAATATCTCGCCGCCGGTTGCGATGATTCTGGCAGCCGTCCTCTCGGACAAAGTGCTGGAACCCGCGTTGATGCCGAATGGGAGTTTAGCGCCGGTGTTAGGGGGATTGGTTGGAACCGGGCCGGGTGCAGGAATGGGTTTGCTGCTGGTGATAGCGGGGGTTTTGAGTGCGGTGGCGGGAATCAGCGGGTTTGCTTTTTCCGCAGTGCGAGAAGTTGAAATGAGGCTGCCGGATTTCCAAGAAACATCGGAAGTGGTGTCTGAACCTATTTGATCTGGCAGCGCATAGAGTGCTAAATAAATTGGATGATTTTAGGGGTTATTATGCAAGATCGCTTTACAGGGATGCGTGCTTTTTATCTAGTTGCAATCGGGCAATTCATCTCGATCTTTGGCACAACCATGACGCAGTTTGGCCTCACGATCTGGTCATGGAAGTTTGTTACCGAAATTCAACCTACGGCTAATCCGGCAACGGCGATGGCCTTAGTCGGTTTCTTCAACTTCGCGCCGGAAGTCTTGCTCAGTCCCATTAGCGGGGTGCTGGTGGATCGTTGGAACCGTAAGCTGGTGATGATTGTCTCCGATGTGGCGGCAGGTTTAGCGGGTATTATTCTCCTCATACTGTATGCCAATGGTCAGTTACAGATGTGGCACTTGTACGCAGCCGGTGTATGGACAGGTGCCTTCAAATCTTTCCAATGGCCTGCCTTCTCTGCCGCAATCTCAACCATGATCCCTAAAGAACAATATACCCGCGCCGATGCTTTGCTCGGCCTGACGGAATCGGTTTCGGGTATCCTCGGTGCGCCACTGGCTGGCTTGTTGTTAGGAACAATCGGACTCACAGGCATCATGATCATCGATATTCTTAGTTTTCTTGCGGCAGTGGGTGGTATATTGTTTGTCACAATTCCTCAACCCAAGGTCAGTACAGAAGGTGAAGTGAAGCGCAGTCTCTGGAAAGACTCAGTCTTTGGCTTCCGGTTTATCGTGCAGCGACCGAGTCTGCTTGGTCTGCAACTCGTTTTTTTCTTTGGTAATTTGGTAGGTAGTATCGCTGGAACGCTGTTGAATCCCTTGATCTTATCACGGACGGGCAATAACGAACTCGCGCTGAGTTTGGTACAGGGCGCGTTTGGCGCAGGTGCGGTTCTCGGCGGATTAATTCTCGTGCGGTCGGGCGGTTTGAAACGGCGAACGAACGGTGTCATCTGGGGTTGGTTTTTCGGGATGTTCTTTGGCATGGTATTGTTTGGACTTGGGCGCAGTTTGCCCGTATGGATCGTTACCTCGTTCTTAGCGGCGCTGTTCAACATCTACATTAATTCGTCTAACCAGTCGATCTGGCAGGCGAAAGTTCCACCGGATGTCCAAGGGCGTGTTTTCTCGGCGCGACGGATGATCGCGCAGGTGGTCGGGCCGGTGGGTATTCTGCTGGCAGGGCCGCTGGCTGACCGTGTGTTTGAGCCAGCGATGCACGAAGGAGGCAGCCTGACCGGAATATTCGGAGGACTGATAGGTGTCGGACCGGGCGCTGGGATGGCACTTTTAACCGTCATTTGCGGCATCCTGATTATGATCATGACGCTGATTGCCTACCGCGTATCCGTTATCCGCAACGCTGAGGATATTCTGCCAGATCATGATGTGGTTGTTCCGGCAGCGGCATAAACTGGTAGGACTACATTAAATGGTGGAGGGTGAAGTTGAGCGTATCCACCCCACCCCCAACCCCTCCCCGAAGCGTCAGGGAGGGGAGAAAATACAAAA